>CAYTGY010000210.1:0-6236 GCA_964437265.1 uncultured Spirochaetaceae bacterium
CGGCAGCAGTCTTCTTTTGTTGCGTGCAAGTCGGAGTATAATGGCGGTCGAGTAGTGCGTTCCCAAAGGTTTTGCACGAACCGACGTTCGAAGGTGGCCGGCCGCCGCGGTAACGTGCTTCCTTGCAACCAGTTGCAAGACACCCTATCGAGTGCGTCTTTCCACAGGACCTGAGAGCGGAAGCAGGATTAGAGTCATGGCCAGGAAACGTTGATGGACGATCGGGCACTGGTGGCGGCGATGGTCGCCTACATGGAGCAGCATCTCATTGAGCCAATCACCGCGGAGGCGTTGGCCGTGCGCGCCGGCTACTCGCTGAACCGATTCCGGCAGAAGTTCTTCAATGTCACCGGAGAGACGCCAAGCGCATACCTGCGCAAGCGGCGCCTCACGGAGGCGGCGAAGGCGATCTTGGCCGGAGACCGGATCGCGGATGTTGCGCTCACCTACGGGTACAGCTCCCAGGACAACTTCACCACCGCCTTCCGCTCGTACTTCGGCGTTACCCCAACCGAGATTGGACGGATCGAAGGCAAGTACCGGCGATTCATCCGCAGACTGAGGGAGGCATACTCGATCATGGAAATCGCAAATCTCAAACAGCCACCGCTGTGTACCACGCTGATGGGGTGCGTCAAAGGCGCATCCGACTACTTCGACAATGACCTTTCCACTTCCATGCTCTTTGGGCTGACCGGCCATGCATTCCTGCTCAACATTCACACCGAGCTCTGCCCAAGCAGCCCGTACGTGTGGAACAAGGACCGGTTCTTTGACCTGCTCGCAAAGATCGGTATCCGCAGGACCGCAGAGGTGGAGCGGCATATTGACACGCCGCCCGAACAGGTGGCACGGATCGAGGCCACATTGCGTGAAGCACTGGACGCGGGGC
This sequence comes from uncultured Spirochaetaceae bacterium, assembly GCA_964437265.1. Taxonomy (GTDB): domain Bacteria; phylum Spirochaetota; class Spirochaetia; order DSM-27196; family SLST01; genus CAYTGY01. Next base: position 893 of record CAYTGY010000210.1, read on the forward strand.
AGCTATGCATGCTCGATTTTCTGGAGCACCGGCTTGATAATGCTGCAACCATGGAACGGCAACGCCTCGAGCGAGGTGCCGGCGATCAGCTTTGGCACCTGGAACGAATGCCTGGAGAAGGAGGGATGGGCGCACCTCACGGTGCTGCGCAGGGAAGAGCAGCAGGCCCCGGTGCGTGAGGTCGCCCGCGCGGCGCTGTGCTACGCGGTCGAGATGTGGCGCGAGCCTGAACGATTCGAGTTCCCCAGCGGCGTTCCCGGAGCAGGACAGTACCGGATTGGCCCGCGCGGGTACCAGACCTGGATCAGCGCCGTCGAACGCGGACTGGGTGAGGGACACGGACACTGGTGGAACACGCAAGTCTGGTCCGAATGCAGGGAGAACGCCGCTGCGTTCCTCGAGCAACTGGCCGAGCTCACGGACGATGGCACGGGGCAGACACGGATGAGGATGCTGGCGTCCGAGTATCGGCGTGTCTCGCAATCCATCCGGGAAGCGGGAGAGAAGGGAGCGTCCGCCAAGAAGAGAGCGGAGCTTCTCACGGCTGCCCGGGAACGCGAAGACGCCGCGGTCGCGGGTCTTTCGAAAATCGCGGCACCGGTGTAGCATCGTCGCTCTACCTGCGGGCCGCGCCGGCGGCCGGCAGGTGGGAGCGCATACGTGAGCTACATCTGCCCACATGACAAATCTGAGATCGCGTCACTCCTGACTCGTGACATTCCGCTTCACATCTATGAGCTTGGCGATCTGGACGATTTCTTCTGGCCGCGCACGCTTTGGCTCGCCTCCGCGCCCGGCGCAGCCGGACAGGCGGTGGCGCTGCTGTACGTGGGCATGGAGCTGCCCACGCTCCTGGCACTGGACCGCGCGCCAGACCGAATGGCGCCGTTGCTCCGGGAGTTACGGCCGCTCCTCCCGGCACGGTTCTACGCGCATCTCAGTCCGGGATTTGCCGATGTACTGGGCTCAGGCTACCGCATGGATCCCGGTGGCCGGCATCACAAGATGGTCCTGGACGCCGCGCATCCCCCGGCTGGTGTCCCGAGCGCGGCAGTGGATGACGACCCGCAAGGCGTAACGGTCGTATCGCTTGGACCCGACGACCGGCAGGAGCTGGAGGCGTTCTACGCGCGAGCCTACCGTCACTCCGCGGTCAGGGGCTAGGCACTCGTGTCACCGCGCACCTGTGCAACGTTCTGGTGGAACAGGTCCTCACGGTGGGTCTGAACGTCAAAGTGGACAATGCAGCCGCGCCGGCAGGCTACAAGAAGCTGGGTTTCTCGCTGGTTGCGGATTACGAGGAGTGGGCGGTCGCGCGGTTGAGGTACCCCCTACCCCTCCACCTGGTTCCGGCTGCGTCCGGAATTCTCAAACTCGCTGATATTTGCGAGGGTAGTGGTCGCGATGTTGCTGATCGCCTCTCGCGTGAAGAACGCCTGGTGGGCGGTGATAAGCACATTGGGGAACGTGAGCAACCGCATGAACGTGTCGTCCTGAATGACCTGATCCGACAGGTCTGCATAGAAGAGACTCGACTCCTCCTCATAGACATCCAAACCAAGGTTGCCGATCTTCCCACTCTTCAGTCCGTCAATGACCGCGTCGGTGTCAATGAGCGGCCCGCGGCTGGTGTTGATGATCATGATGCCCGGCTTCATCTCCACGATTGCCGAGTCATTGATGAGATGATGCGTCTCAGGGGTAAGCGGACAGTGCAGGCTGATGATATCGCTCTCCCGGTAGAGCTCCGCCGGCTGGACGTAGCGCACCGAATGCTCTGCGGCCCACTGCTCATCAGGGTACTTGTCGTACGCAAGGATCGCCATACCGAATCCGGACAAGAGCTGCGCGAAGGTCCGTCCGATCTTCCCGGTCCCGATGACACCGATGGTCTTCCCATGCATGTCAAACCCCAGCAACCCGCCCAGCGCGAAGTTTCCGTCACGCACCCGCGAGTATGCGCGATGAAACCGCCTGTTGAGTGAGAGGATCATCCCGAGTGCGTGCTCGGCTACCGCGTGCGGGCTGTATGCGGGAACGCGCGCCACACCAATCCCAAGTTCTCCCGCATGCTGCACGTCAACGTTATTGACGCCGGCACATCGCATTGCGATAAGCCTCACGCCGAGCTCCGCAAGGCCGTCCAAAACCTCCGCTGAGAGCTCGTCGTTGACAAAGGCGCACACAGCCTGGTGATCGGCGGCCAGCGGCACCGTCTCCGGCCCCAAGCGGGGCTCGAGATATGTCAGCTCGTGACTGGAATCGGACGATCCAGAACCTTGATTCGCCTGATCGAACGAATCGCGAACCCATCCCTGCGTGCTGAACACTGCCGTTTTCATAGTAGTCTCCCCACTCAAGATACAGACCGTGTCCGCGCGCGGCCAGGACAAGCGGTAGCCGGACTCGATGGTCTGCTATAGGTTGTGGCTGTGACTGCCACCACGGTTCCACCCCTGCCCGAACGATACGTTGTCACCAGCCGCATTGGCATCGGCGGGACGGCCACGGTCTACCGAGCGCTGGATACGCACCTTGACCGTGCCGTCGCGGTGAAAGTCATACACCCTCACGTTGCCGCGGACCCACTCCTGCGCTCGCGTCTGGAGACGGAGATTCAGTTGAACCGTACCCTAAATCATCCGGGCGTCATTCGGGTGTTCGACCTGATCCACACTGACCAGATCATGGCGCTGATCATGGAGTGGGCCGGCGGTGGCGATCTTCACCGTGCGGTGCTGTTGCGCGACCATCTATCCACGCGGGAAGTGCGGAGACTTGCGATTGAGCTCCTGGAGACGCTCGCCGCGGCCCACGAAGCCGGAATCATCCACCGCGACATCAAACCCCGAAACGTGCTGTTCAGTGAGGCGGGCCGGCCCAAGCTGGCCGACTTTGGGTTGGCGATCGGCGCTACCACCGCGGGGATATCTCAGTCGGAGATGATTGTGGGCACCCCCGAGTACACGGCGCCGGAGACGATCACCGCAGGCCTATGGGACGCGCGAAGCGACCTCTACGCGGTGGGGTGTACGCTGTACGAAGCGATCACCGGATGCCCGCCGTTTGTTGCCAACGAACCGGAATCAGTGCTGCGCATGCACATAGACTCGCCCCGCCCGGACCCCGCGTGCGACGACGAGCGGCTCAACCGGCTCCTCGGCCACCTCCTTGCCCGCGATGCGAATGATCGCTTCCAGTCGGCAACCGAAGCGCTGCACTTTCTCACCGCCTCCGGTGCCGTGCACGACCCCACCGCTAGCCGGGGAGCAACCTGCCCGTGGTGCGGCGCACCGATAAGCGATAGCTACCGATGGTGTTTCTCGTGCGCGCGTCCTGCGGTTCCGGCGGTGCGCAAACGGCGCGGCGGCTACACGGTGATGGTGAGCGGACCGGGGAGCGCCGGAGACCAGCTCTCGCCGGAGCTTCGCGACCGGGCGGCCGAAGTCGCGGATGCAGTGGGCCTGGACGCGGCACCCCTGCGGAAACGGCTTCCCCGCCTACCGTTCATTGTGGGGCGCCAGCTGGACCGCGGCAGTGCAGCGCGCGTGACGGGGGAGTTGCAGGCCGCAGGCATGGAGGCAGGCGCCTATGGCCCGGACGCACTGCCGATGATGCGTGTGCGGCGCGCAGTGGTGAGGAAGGCCGGGGCGCTTACCCCTCGCGTCTACCTGATCATGGCCGGCATGAGCGGCGGATACGTGTCGGTGATCAACAATTCGCCAGGGTGGTGGTCAATCGGCGTCCTCGGCGCGCTCCTCGCCGCCGTTCCGGTGGTCACAACGCTTGTGTCACGACGGGCGAGCGCTCGGTGGCCGGAGCGCGAAGCCCGCGGCGCGGGTTCGGAGACTGCGCTCACTGAGGTGTTGACCACCGTTCGCGACCCCCGCCTGCACGCCCGGATGCAGGCGCTCTGCACCACGGCTGCCTTGGTACGTCAGGCTGTCGCGGATAGAGAGGTGCTCACCGACCTGGACCGGTGTGAGCTGGTGGAAGCGGTGGACGCCACGGTGGAGCGCTCGGCGCGTCTGACCCTGGCACTCACTGCGGCGCAGGCCGGCCGCGCGTCTGCATCCCACGTTGCCGCAGCGCGGGGGACGGAGCAGCTCTCTGGTGCCGTCTCGCTCATGCGAGATCTGGACACCCTGACCAATCAGATTCTTGACCAGATTGGCCGGTCAGCGCAGAAGCTGCGCGGAGTGGCGCTCGAGATCGCCGCCGGCGACGCAATCGCGTCAGGCACCGCCGTGGCGCGGGCCCGGGACGCGGTTCTGCGCGTGAGTGACGAGCATGAAGCACGCTCGGCACTGGAACGCTTTCTTGAGGAAGACAGATGACGATTGGAACGTACGAGACGACGGCCCGGATCGCCTCCGGGGAACATGCGCACGTGTTCAAAGCCGCGGGGCCGGCCGGCGAGGTTGCGGTGAAGCTCCTTCACCCGCACCTGGCCGCGGATCCGGTAGTGCGGGAGCAGTTCCTGGAACAGGGTCGACTGATGAGCTCAATCAGCCATCCCAACGTGGTGCCCATCCTTGATCTGGTGACCGAAGGCGAGACGGTTGCCATGGTTCTGGAGCTCCTCACAGGCGGCAGTCTTGCGGAGATCGATCCGGAGACCCTCGACCTGCGATTGATGGTGGACGAGGTGCTTGCGGGCCTCGCGGCAATTTATGAGCACGGGATCATCCACCGAGAGATCAAGCCAGGTCACATTGTGCTCTCCGAGCACGGGACCGCCAAACTGATTGACTTCAACAGCGCTCGTCTGCGCTCGCTCTCCGGGCTCACTCGATCCACCGTCTTCCGTGGAAACCTGAAGTACACGGACACCGGAGTGCACGCTGACAGCGGCACCATGAGCCGCGCGATGCCAATGGCCGGAGCGCGGCGAACGTCGCCGGCGAGCGATCTGTATTCTCTGGGCGCGGTCTTGAACGAGTTGCTCGATCGCCGGTCGGAACCGGCGGACGGACCGCTGCGTTCGATCGCCGCGGATCTGACGGCGCCCCCGTGGAGACGCCCACGGACCGCGGAGCAGGCGCGTGAACGGGTGCGCGCCGCAGTGTCGGCTGCCCGAGCGACGACCGAGTGCATCTTCTGCGGCGCGCTCATGCCTGCAGACTCGCCGCTGTGCCTGGGCTGCGGGGAGCCGATACCGAGCATCGAGCTCGACCCGGCGGGAGAGTTCATCACACTGGACAAGATCGAACAGGATGCTGAGGTGCTCGGTCCGTTCCTTCGCAAGCTGCGTCTACTCTCCGCGGAACCGGATCCTCAGATCCGGCTGCTCACCGGCGATATCAGGATGTACTCGCGTGCCGAACAGAAGCGCGGGATTCGC
>CAYTGY010000211.1:0-6226 GCA_964437265.1 uncultured Spirochaetaceae bacterium
GAGAAGCTGTAGAGACCTCGCGGAGCGTGCCACGGTCTCACCGTCTCTGCTCTCGCCGCAACCGGCGTTACCTCCTCCATAACCGGAGTTCCATGATCCGGGCCGAGGTAGGCACGGGCGTCTCTGCCTTTCTGGTGTTACCCACACGGAGCAACTGAGCAACGCGGTCTGGGAGGACCCGGTCATTGTGTACCGCAAGGAGGGCTACCAGGAGATCATGACCACGCTGGATAAGGAAGTAAAGATGGTCAACCTGGTCTGCGGCATCCTTCTCTGGTGTCCGTCGCTGCTGTGGGTCTACGGGCCTGAGCCGGTACAGAATGTGACGATGGTGGGGGAGTGACGGGGGCGCTTCCTTGAACGGTTCGTCGGTAGCCGGCGCGAACCAGCGCGTACCGTCCCCGCCGACCCTCACCAACGATTGCCCGACACGGTCCGGCGGCGTAGAATATGAGTATGAGCAGCCGGATACCGCTTGTCGCCGATGTGGTGTTTCACTACGTGTTGGGAAGCGAAGAGAGCGAGCAGGGGCTGCGCTCGTTTCTCAGCGCGGTGCAGACCGACAGCGGGTTCGCGCCGCTTGCCGAGGTGGAGATCACCAACCCGTTTAGTCTCAGACGGTTTGAGATCGACAAGCAGTCGATCATCGACGTGAAGGCGAAGGACGAGGCCGGTAGACGGTACACGATCGAAGTGCAGGTGCGCGCCCAGCCGGCGTTTGCCGAACGAGCGCTGTACTACTGGGCCAAGAGCTATGGCGATCAACTGCACAAGGGAGAGGAGTACCGGAGGCTGCGACCGGTGGTGGGGGTGAACATCCTGGACTACCGGCTGTTCGAGGAGATTGATCGGGCCCACACCTGCTACCTCCTGCGTGAGCAGCAGGAGCCTGAGTGGGTGCTCACCGAGGACTGCGTGCTACACTTCCTTGAATTGCCGAAAGTGGATACTGAGGCGAGAAGCAGCCTCGAGCGATGGCTCTACTATCTGGAGCACGGAGCCGACGAGGAGGATGAGAAGGTGAAAGTATTGCTACGCGAAGACGAGACCATACGAGCGACTCACGAACGCTACGAGCGCTTCACCGAAGACGATCAAGCGCGAGAGGTCTATGAGGCCCGGCAGAAGTATCTCCACGACCAGGCGACCCAGCTCGCCGTGGCCCGCGAAGAGGGCCTCGAGCAGGGTATCGAGCGCGGCGTTGAGCGCGGAGATCATCGCCGTGCGGTCGCCGTCGGCCGGATGATGAAAGATGCGGGCGAACCGCTTGAGAAGATCGAGCGCTATACCGGCCTGAGTCGGGAAGAAATCGAGAAGCTGTAGAGACCTCGCGGAGCGTGCCACGGTCTCACCGTCTCTGCTCTCGCCGCAACCGGCGTTACCTCCTCCATAACCGGAGTTCCATGATCCGGGCCGAGGTAGGCACGGTTGCTCCCGCATTGCGAGTTTGGCCCACACACTATCTGCTTCCTCTCAAACGAGTTGCCACAGCGGGCGGGGTGGAGTGCACCAAAAGCGCGCCGGATGGCACGGCGGTTGCATTAGTACGCGTGCCGACTTCGGCATAGGAGGAGATGATGAAACGACTACTACTCGTGGTGCTTGCGCTGGTGGTGCTGCTCTCTGGCTGCGTGACCAATACGATGGTCCGGTTCAACAGCAGCGAGCCGGGGACCGAACTCTACATCGACAACGAGCTGGTGGGCACCACGCCCCACACTGTGCAGCTGAGCAATGCGGTGTGGGAGGACCCGGTCATTGTGTACCGCAAGGACGGCTACCAGGAGATCATGACCACGCTGGACAAGGAAGTAAAGATGGTCAACCTGGTCTGCGGCATCCTCCTCTGGTGGCCGTCGCTCTTGTGGGTGTACGGACCTGAGCCGGTGCAGAATGTGACGATGGTGGGGGAGTGAGGGGGGGGGAGAGAGCTGAGCAGACCAAGCAAAGCTGGACTTCGTTTGCTGCAATTGGCATTGATCACGGTTGCGATTGCTGGGTGCTCGTCGTTGATTCTCCCCGTTTCGTCGCCAACGACCAGCGCGTGCTTCAGACCGAGCTGCCTGAACATGTTGCGGCCTTTGGGACTCCCGGCGACCTCTCTCGACGTTCCACCGGTCACTACGTGGCGGCCGGGCAAGCGACAGCCAAGTCGAACAGTGCGGAGGGGCCGCCTAAGCTGGCATTGCGGTTTGACCGGTTCTCGAAGTCAGGCCGCTGTCAAGAAAGCGCGCAACTACCTTGGCACAGCGCGCGGCCAGGTCCTCGGTATCGGGGGCGTCGCGCCGCTTGGCCTCGGTGACGGCCAGCTTCTGGTTTCGGTACACCAGCATATAGTCGGCAATGTCCTGGGCAGAACGCCGGCCAGAGAACTGCAAACGCCCAAGGCTGATCACTTCCCGGCTCACGCTGCTTCCGTCCACAACACGCAAGCCGGCCTCTTGCAGCGCCGGTGGATCGACTCCGTCCTGGTTTCCGCTTCGTTCACCCCTGAACCTCCCAATGCCCACCCTTGGCTGGGCCTTTGCGCCTCAACCTATTGTGTTGTTGAAGGTTGTGGATATTTCTTTCGATTGTCCTGTCGGTGACGCCAATGCGGGCGGCCAATTCCGCAATCGTGATTTCCGGGTTCTCGCGCATGGCCCGAAGGATTTTCTCCGACGTTTTCTCCGACATTATCTCCGACGTTTTCTCCGACGTTTTCTCCGAACCGGCATCAATCAGTTGCTGCCGATCAACATCGGTATCCGGCACAGCCACAACCACCCGGAAGATGTCGTCTTCCAGCAACTCCGGATCTCTACCGCCGTAGGCGGGGCCATACCGGTAGAGATTCCGCACACCGCTGCCGAGTTCATCCGCCATGCCGAGTTCTTTGAAGAGCCGGGCGATCACCGGATTCTTCGGATAGGGCGAGAAACGGGCCGGATCGATCGGGCCGTGCCCATGGGGCTTGTTGGCGTTCTCCGTGGTCAGGCGCCCGTGCTCGATAATCAGTTTTGCTGGAAATGGGTTCATGTACTCCCGGTGAATCAGAAGGTTGCCCACCACCTCCCGCAGGATGCGGCTGCGCAGACTGACCCGCTGGTCACCCTCGAGGTAGAACGGGTCAGGTAAATGCTTTTCGCCAAAGGCGATCAGCCGGTTGTAGCTGTCCAGGAGATTGGTGCGGATATCGTCCCGGTCATCATAGCGGTCCACATTCACGCGGCGCAGCAGCGCGTCGGTTCGGTGGTGCGAGACAGCGGCGAGAACAGCCGTCTCCTTGCCGAACAGAAGAAGCGCCGCCAGGGTCAGCCCCTCCTTGCCGTCCTGCAGGTTCTGCTGATGGAGGCGGGCGCTCTTCAAGAGCTCAAGGTCATCCATCTTCACCCACGCATGGTTCTTGTCCCGGACGGCCACCCGATGCCGGACCCGGTCAAGGATGCCGGGTTCAAGGTCGGCAAGATCCGCATAGGGGTACAGAGTGTTTTCGCTGTACGAGCTCTGCTTACGCGCAAACATCGCTGTCAGGAGTTGCTGATTGTTGGTGATGTCGATATCGGCGTCTTCGTTGCGGTCGAAGATGCGGCTCCCGTGCCGGTGAACCTGCGAACTCGGCGGCACATAGACATGGAGCAGCAGCTTCCGCCGGAACTCCACCGGTTCAAGCGAGAGGTAATAGGGCGGATTCAGCTTCTCCGGGTTGTTGACCGCGTTGGCAAAGTCCTGCCGCATCTGTTCGGCTGTCTCCCGCACCACGCCCTGCACCGTGCCGCCATCGGTAACACCCAGCGCAATGTCGCCGCCGTCGCGGTTGAGGAACGAGCAGACCGTGTCATACACGTCGCGATTGAGCCGGGACCGGGCTTCCTTGAACTCAATGGTGCGCGACTCGCCATCCTTGAGCAGTTGTCGAATCCGCTCCTTCATGCGCCCGCCTCCGCCCGATCGGGATGCGCCGTCAACTCGCCGGAGAAGGCTTTTTGGAGGATGGATTGTCTGAGTTCGGTGAGGGCTGCGAGTTTCCCATCGTGAAGTGAGTACAGGCGTTGAGTCTCTGCTGAAAGGTCGTTCAATACGTCAACCATTTCTGTCTAGAGAACATGCATCGAAATCCAGTATCCCGGTTTCAGCCCTGATTGCTTCGATCGTAATGCAGATCGTGCCGGCTGGCCAGAGCTCGCGGTGGGCCGTCGGATGCTCCGGGAAGCTGGCGGCGTAGAGTATGCGCATGAGCAGCCGGATACCGCTTTAGCCTCAGGCGGTTTGAGATCGACAGGCAGTCGATCATCGACGTGAAGGCGAAGGACGAGGCCGGCAGACGGTACACGATCGAAGTGCAGGTGCGCGCTCAGCCGGCGTTTACCGAACGAGCGCTGTACTACTGGGCCAAGGGGTATGGCGATCAACCGGGCCCACACCTGCTACCTGCTACGCGAGCAGCCTCGAAGGAGATCATGACCACGCCGGACAACGCCCCGGCCGGCCTCTTTCAGCGCCGGGTCGATCAGGTCCCCCACCTTTTTCCTCATGCGTCCAGCCTCTCTTTCAGCCACTCCCGGCCTTTGATGGTCAAACGGTATTTCTGCAGGCGGCTGTTGGGTTTGTCGGGAATGGTCATTTCAATCAGCCCCTCGTCAAGTGCCGGCGCAAGGTAACGCCTTCTGAAGGACTTGCGGTCCTTGAGGCCCAGAGCCTGCTGCAGTTCCTCCCGCGCCATCTCCCCCTCCACCACGGACAGCAACTCGCCGACTTGGGGGGTTACTTGGGGTTCGACTTGGGGGGTGGCGATGATGCAATCGCTGAGCATCTGGAGCATGAAGGTGATGAATGGTGCGGAGTCTGTCTCTCTGGTGCTCTCCTGCAGCGCCTGGTAGTATTCGTCCTGATGTTCGCAGATCAGGTTTTCCACCGGGACATGGGCCAGGAGTGGGTTCCAGCGGCTGAGGATCAGGCTCTGCCAGAGCCGCCCCATGCGGCCGTTGCCGTCGGCGAAGGGATGGATGAATTCGAACTCATAATGGGAGACCGCCGCCCGGATGAGCGGGTGCGTGTCATCCGTTGTAAGCCAGCCGAAGAGATCCCCCATCAGATGCGGCACGCGGTCGGCCGGCGGGGCCATGTGAATCACCTGCTCTCCCGCCATGACACCCACGCCGCCGCGGCGGTACGCGCCGGCCTGGTCAATGAGCCCCGACATCAGCATCCGGTGGGCTTCCAGCAGGTCCTGCTCCGCTTCGGGGTTCCAGACGTGGAACCGGTCATAGACGGCCAGCGCGTTCTTGACCTCCTGCACCTCCCGGGGCGGGGCGAGCACGCGGCGGCCCTCCAGAATGGCGGTGATCTGCGCTTCGCTGAGGGTATTGCCCTCGATGGCGAGGGAGCCGTGAATGGTGCGGATGCGGCTGGCCCGGCGCAGGCGAAGGCTGCGATCCGCGTCCGCCAGCACGGACAACCGGCCGATGGCCTCGCTGATGGCGGCCACGAGGTTGAGGATGGGCGGGGTGATGGTGAAGGGCGGCTGGTAATTCATGCGCCCGCCTCCGCCCGGTCGGGATGCGCCGTCAACTCGCCGGAGAAGGCGGCGAGTTTCCCATCGTGAAGTGAGTACAGGCGTTGAGTCTCTGCTGAAAGGTCGTTCAATACGTCAACCATTTCTGTCTGGAGAACATGCATCGAAATCCAGTATCCCGGTTTCAGCCCTGTTTGCTTCGATCGTAATGCAGATCGTGCCGGCTGGCCAGAGCTCGCGGTGGGCCACCGGCGACGCGCCGCAATGATGATCGCGCGCGACGGGGCGATCCCTCGATATCGAGCGTCGACCTGCCGACCCTCATGGCGATTGCCCGACGCGGTCCGGCGGCGTAGAATATGAGTATGAGCAGCCGGATACCGCTTGTCGGCGATGTGGTGTTTCACTACGTGTTGGGAAGCGAAGAGAGCGAGCAGGGGCTGCGCTCGTTTCTCAGCGCGGTGCAGACCGACAGCGGGTTCGCGCCGCTTGCCGAGGTGGAGATCACCAACCCGTTTAGTCTCAGACGGTTTGAGATCGACAAGCAGTCGATCATCGACGTGAAGGCGAAGGACGAGGCCGGTAGACGGTACACGATCGAAGTGCAGGTGCGCGCCCAGCCGGCGTTTGCCGAACGAGCGCTGTACTACTGGGCCAAGAGCTATGGCGATCAACTGCACAAGGGAGAGGAGTACCGGAGGCTGCGACCGGTGGTGGGGGTGAACATCCTGG
>CAYTGY010000212.1:0-3593 GCA_964437265.1 uncultured Spirochaetaceae bacterium
GGCGCGGCAAGTCTGCAGCAGCTCTTGCCACGAACCCCACCACGCTCTATCCTGCCGCCTGTGACCCGGAAGACCTGGACCCGCATTGGCACCTTCGTTGGGCTGATTGGCCTCTTTGTGGGCGGTTACCTGTGGCTCGAGCACGCCTATGGGCCTATCGATTGGCGCGAGGTGTTCTCTTCCCGTGAGATTGTCCGCGACTTTGTGGATCAGTTCGACCCGTACGGGCCGCTTGCGTTCTTTTTGGTGCAGGCGCTCCAGGTGATCGCCGCGCCGGGCTTATCGCCGGAATCTCCGCGCTCCCGTTCCATGTGTTTCTCTTGCTGGTCGTGCTCGGACGACCGCCCGGGATGTTCGTGGCAAGTCTGGTTGGCTCCGGCATCGCGGTGGTGCCGTGGTGGGGATGGGTGCTGATTGCCGCAACTTCGGGCGGGACCCTGTACCTGGCCTACCGGTACAAGGATACGCTGGATGAGAAGCTGGGAATCCGCACACGGAGTGGAAAGGAGTGACCTACGGCTCTTCAAAGGCAGCGATGATTTCAGCGATTACGGTCGGCAAATCGAGGGTCTTTCCGGCCTCGTAGCCGGCGTCGGTGGTCGCCGCACCGAGCGCTTCGCGGGCGAGAGCGAGCACGTTGGTTCGTCCTTCGTCGACTTCCGCCGGTTCTCTCCGGCTTTGTTTTTCCAACTGGCCGCGGACCGCGCCCACCCAGCGGACTGCGCATTCATGCTTGGACGCTCTCGAGGCAAGCTGAGAGCAGACCAACACGAACAGGAAGGGTTCATTAAAGGTGGTCACGTCGTGCTCACGTGTCATACGGATGATGGTTTCACGGGCCTTGTCGAGCTCGCCGCGGGCGATCGATAGACGGATTTCGATTCGGTCCAACGTCACCCTATGAGACGGGTTGGGGCGTTCCTTGGGCAGCAGGCGGTTCGCTTCGGCGAGTGTGTGCGCCGCGTCCTCGAGTTTACCGTTCAGGACCAAGCCTTCTGCCAGATTGAAGGTGGTCATCAACCGATGCAGGCCGATATCTGCGTCGCCCGATACCTCGAGCGCCTTGCGAGCCATCGCCTCTGCGGTTTCTCCGTCTCCGAGGCCCAACGCGATCACCCCACGATTCGCGTAGAAGCCGTGAACGCCGCGCGGGTCCTCCGCGCGCTCCATGAACGGCAGGGCCTTGTCGTACTCGGCAAAGGGCTCGGGATCATTGCCCTTGTCTCCATAGACCAGGAGAAACGCCTCCTTGAGCATGCGAAGCCGGCCCTCGAGCAGCGGCGGGAGGTCCGGAACGTGGAGGACGGCCTCGTGGAACGTATCCAACTCGGCGTACATGTGGCGCGCTTCCCAGAACGCCCAGAGGCGGTTGACGATTGTTGCGGTCTGTACGGTTGGTCCGTGGTCGATCTGGTGGGTAAGCGCCGCGCGGATTGCCGGGTAGAGCGCGGCCAGCCATTCCAGGCTGGGCGGTTCGTCCAGCCCCTTCATCTTTGAATAATCGAACTGCGCAGAGGCCTCCAGCGCCCATGCACAGAGCGCATCCATCGCCGCCCCGGTCACCGTCTCCTCCGGCGGGTGGGTGGCAAGAAAGTCGCGCAGGACGGTGAGCATGCGAAACCGGCTCTGTCCCACAACGTCACGGCGATGGAGAAGGCTCTTGTGGTAGAGTGTCTGCACCAGGTCGAGCGGGTCTTCATTCGGGAGAACCGCTGCGAGAACGGTATCGGCGGCGTCGATATCGAAGCTGCCGGGGATGACCGCGAGCGCGTGGAGGGCCTTTTGCTCAGCGCTTGCAAGTGAACGATACGTCCAGTTGATCGCCTGAGTCACGGTCTGCTGACGCTGTGGGACATCACGGCGGCGATTCTTGAGTGACTGCGTTCCGCGGACAAGCTGTTCACAGATGCGCTCCGCGGAGAGCAGCTCCGTTCTGCTTGCCACCAGCTCCAGGGCGAGCGGTAATCCGTCCACGCGCTCCACGATCGTCTGCACCGCGGGGCGGTTTGCGTCGGTGAGCTCAAATGCTGCATTGACCGCTTTTGCCCGGTCCAGGAACAGCTCGAGCGCATCGTCCAGGTTAGCAGCGGTGCTCAGGGGTTCGAGCCGGTAGACGGTCTCGCCCCGGATGCCGAGTGCCTCCCGAGAGGTCACCAGCACATGAGCCGAGCTCGATTCCAGCAGGTCCGAGACCAACGCGGCTTCACCGAGCAGATGCTCGAAGTTGTCAAAGACCACAAGTACCGACTTGTCCCGGAGGATCCGCGCCAATGCCGCGGGTCGATCCTCGTGTTCGATAGGGCTTCCGCCCAGTACCGCATACAGGTTCTCGTCGAGTTGCCCGCCGTCGCTCAGTTCCGATAGGTCGAGAAAGAATACGCCGTCGGAAAACGTCGGCAGCAGCTGCCGCGCAGTCTCGATCACGAGCCGGGTCTTGCCCACACCACCGGCGCCAACCACGCTCAGCAGCCGCTGCTCCGGGTCTCGCAGCATGCCGGTCACGGTACGAAGCTCGGTCTGCCGACCTACGAATCGGTTCAGCCGCGCCGGGAGATTATGCGGTGTACTCCCGGCTGTAGATACCTGGGGCGGGGTCTGATCCAAGACGTCGTGTGTCAGTACGAACACACGCTGCGGGCGCTCGATGCCTTTGAGCGAGTGCTCTCCGGCGTCGGTAAGCGACCACGACGACTCCGGTGTATGGTGTGTTTCGATAACGCTCGCCGCTGAGCCGGCAATGAGCACCTGACCGGTGCGGGCGAGAGCCTCAATCCGTGCGCAGAGGTTCATCACCTGGCCAAAGTAGTCACCACCGCGCTCGGTCGCCTCACCGGTGGCAACGCCCATCCGCACCGCGATGCCGCCGGCCGACTGCCACTCGGCGGTCTTGAGCGCGGTCTGCGCGGCCACCGCCGCCTCTACTGCTGCCCGAGCGGTATCGAAGACTGCGTAGACCGCATCGCCGACGGTCTTGAACACCGTTCCGCCGGTCTTTTCTACCGCACCCTCGAGGATTGAGAAGTGCGTCTCCAAGTCGGTACGCATCGCGTCGGGATCAGTTTCCCAGAGCCGGGTAGAACCGGCGATATCGGTAAAGAGAAACGTTCGCACTCGTACCGCAGTTTCGACTGACATGCGGGGCCATTATCCGGGCTTGTGGCGGATTTGGCAAGAAACGCCGATCCGTGCGCGCGGACAGCGGCGCGTGATGCGCATCCGCCGGCCTACACCCCGTCTCCCATCAGCACATCCCGCGCCCACGTGGTGCGGATGAACTGCGCGTGGTCACCTCCGCGGTCCGGGTGGGCGTCCGGTCGCGCGCAGCCGCTGGAGGTCGATCACCTCATCCATCCTTAGAACATAGGCGGCCAAGACTCGATCGACGATGACGTCGGTGAGGCCCGGGTGAACCACACGGCGTCCGAAGCGGCGGCAAGTGTGTCGGCTTTCCGCTTGGAGCCGGGAAAGAGCTCACGTTGCCACACCGGCGATTGTTCGGCGCGGTTGTAGATGCGTTCGAGGTAGCCCAGATACCGGACCATCGCCAGCGTTTGCGGCGGTAGGCTTCGCATGCGCTCCATGATGTAGGCGCG
>CAYTGY010000212.1:3693-6226 GCA_964437265.1 uncultured Spirochaetaceae bacterium
AGTCGGTAGGTTCGGTAGAAGTGGTGCAGATTCTCTGCGGAGATCCGCGCGCCGTTGAGCAGCGTGTAGCCGCGCCCGCTGATCCGTGCCTGTTGCAGCCGGGGGTTGGCGCGGAAGTGGCGTAGCGCCGCAGTGTACGCGGGCTGTTTGGCGAGCGTCTTCGGCTGCCGCTCGATGAGATGCTCGAGCGAGTAGGTGCGCGTTGAGCGTGAGCGTCGTCGGTGTCGCCGCCGACCGACGCGAGTGGAAGACACGCACCGGATGATAGCACGCCGGCCGAAACGTGGCAGGTGCCGTCGCGTCTACATCGACTTGAACTTCGGCCCGATTGGGTGCAGAATTCGCACATGCGGCTGACTGAGACACAACGAACGGAGATTGTCCGCACAACGAAAGAGGTTTTTGGGGCGGACGCGTCGGTTGCGCTCTTTGGTTCTCGGCTCGATGACGCAGCTCGCGGCGGCGATATTGACCTCATGATTACCACCAGTTGTGACGCGGAGGCTGCGCGGCGGAAGAAGGTGCGGTTCCTCGCAGCCCTCAAACGCAGGATTGGGGATCGGCGGGTCGATGTCATCATCCGAACGCCGGACACAGTCGAGCGCCCGATTCACCACATCGCCTTGACCGAGGGAGTGCCAATTAGATGAGCGAAGGCGATCGCGTCAAGCTGAACGCAATACTCCATGAGTGTGACCGGCATGCCCACCGGATGAAATACGCTCGAACCACCTGCTCGCCATTGTTCCCCCTGACGGTGGATTCGTACCAGAATCTACCGGACGAAGACGTCGCGCATCTCGATCAGCTGATCTACCGGTACATGAAGCTCCAGGACGCACTGGGTGCGAAGCTGTTCCCCACAATCGTCGCTCATCTGCGCGAGGATGCCGAGTCGCTCACGATTCTCGACAAGTTGGATCAGCTGGAGCGAGCTGAGGCAATCGGCGATGCCGAACGATGGCAAGAACTGCGCGAGGTGCGAAACCAGCTCGCACACGACTATGAAGATGATGCGGCAACGGCCGTTGGGTATCTGAACGACATCTACGAGACGAGCGCGATCCTGCGTGACTACTACGATCAGGCGACGCGATTCGCCCGCGCGCGGATCGTGTCGGACTCCGACACCACCAATGAGTCGGTTTGACTCATAGGCATGAGTCATGTATACTCTCTACTATGAGTAAGCGTCTGCAGGTTCTGCTCGAGGAGACCGAATACGCGGAGATCCAAGAACTCGCCCGCGCCGGTGGGATGACCACCGCGGAGTGGGTCCGGACGGCGCTCAGGCGGGCCAAGCGTGAGTATCCTCACGCGCGAGCAGACCGGAAGGTGGCCGCCATAGAAGCGGCTGTGACGTTTGAGTTCCCCACCGCCGACATCGACCAGATGGTTGCTGAGATCGAACAGGGCTACGGCAGTGGTCTTCATTGATTCCAACATCCCAATGTATCTCGTTGGAGCTCCGCATCCGAATAAGGAACCGGCGCAGACGTTGCTCCGTCGGCTCGTCCAATCCGGCCGCCGGCTGGTGACCGACGCGGAGGTCTACCAGGAGATTCTTCACCGCTATGGGGCGATCAATCGACCGGAGGCGATCAGCCCGGCGTTCGCGGTTCTCGACGGTGTCGTCGACGAGTGCTTGGATATCACGCGTGAGGTGGTCGATCAGGCGCACACGCTGCTGGACGCGCATCCCGGATTGTCCGCGCGCGATGCGGTGCACCTTGCGGCCATGACAAGCAACGAGGTCACGGAGATCCTCTCATTCGATGCCGGATTCGATCTGGCCTCCGGTATTACCCGCCTGTGCTGACCGTGCTCGCCTTCACGCGCTCGTCGATCTGACCGCAGTCTGGTAGACGTCCCGCTATGAAACGAAACGCACTCGTCGCGCAGTCGGGCGGTCCGTCGCCGGTGATCAACGCATCGCTTCACGGCGTCATCGAAGCGTGCCTGGACCGGCACGGTGAGATCGGCTCGATCTACGCACCGCGGCACGGCATTGAAGGTGTGTTGCAGGAAGAGCTGATCGATGTCGGTGCACAGGACCGTCATGAGATCGCGTTGCTGCGCGCAACGCCGGCGGCCGGGGTGATCGGCACCTGCCGGTACAAGCTCAAAGAGGAGCAGACCGAGGATCTTCAGCGAATCATCGATGTGTTCCGCGCGCACGACATCGGCTTCTTCTTCTCTATTGGCGGCAACGACTCAATGGACACTGCCGCCAAGGTCGCAGGCCTGGCGAAGGCTGAAGGTCATGACCTCATTGCCGTGGGCGTTCCCAAGACCATAGACAATGACTTAGGCGATGAGGCGCGCCCCATCATCGACCATACCCCGGGGTACGGGAGTTGCGCGCGCTACTGGGCCTATCTCATCCAGAACGTGAATGGGGAGAACCGCGGCATGTGCGTCTCTGAACCGGCGGCGGCGAACTCGGTGCGGCATCTGCCGGCCGAGTGGATCGCGTCGGACAAGCTCGACGTCACCGACGCACTCATCGATTACGCGCGCCCGCTCATTGGGG
>CAYTGY010000213.1:0-5975 GCA_964437265.1 uncultured Spirochaetaceae bacterium
CGATCCTTCCGAGGTACATGACCATGATCCGGTCGCTCACGTAATCCACAACGCTCAGGTCATGCGCGATGAACAAGTACGTGAAGCCGAAGTCCGCCTGCAGTTCTTTGAGCAGGTTCAGCACCTGCGCTTGGACGGACACGTCGAGTGCAGACACCGGCTCGTCACAGATCACCAGCCGTGGCTCGAGCATCAGTGCGCGCGCGACCACAATTCGCTGACGCTGTCCGCCTGAGAACTCGTTCGGATAGCGCTGCAGCATCTGATCGTTGAGCCCGACCCGCGCAAGAAGGTCCTGCGCCCGGCGACGCCGTTGGGCGCGCGTGCCGACGCCGGCAATGGCCATTGGCTCGGTGAGGATTCGCTCAACGGTCATCCGCGCGTTGAGCGATGAATACGGATCCTGGAAGATGTACTGAATCTCACTGCGATAGGGACGGAGCTCCGACTGCGACAGCCGCGCCAGATCAATGCGCTGCGGCCGGCCGTCGCGCATACTGCGGTACTCGATCGATCCGGTCATTGGATTTAGAAGCCGGATTACGGTCCGGGCGAGCGTGGTCTTTCCGCAGCCTGACTCCCCAACCAGCCCGAGCGTCTCCCCGTCATACAGATCAAAACTCACGCCGTCAACCGCACGCACGTGTCCGGTTACCCGTTGGAGCATGCCCGACCGAATGGGAAAGTGCGTCTTCAGGTCGCGCACGCGCAGCAGCAGGTTCTCCGGCGCGTCGCCGGTGAGGCGATCTTGTTCGAGCATCGCCGCGTCAGCCATTGGAGACCTCCGGCCGTTCGGCCTGCGGCAGCGATGGGTCGTAGCGGAAACACTTCGCGTG
Organism: uncultured Spirochaetaceae bacterium; assembly: GCA_964437265.1. Lineage (GTDB taxonomy): Bacteria > Spirochaetota > Spirochaetia > DSM-27196 > SLST01 > CAYTGY01. The sequence continues at coordinate 837 of CAYTGY010000213.1, forward strand.
ATGATCGTCGCCGGTCGCCTGGAGCGATGGAACGCGCTGCCGGCAGACATCCGCCGCGAACGGACAGCGCGGATGAAAGACACACCCGTCCGGCAGCGCGAGCAGATTCGGGGTGGTGCCGGAGATGGTCGTCAGCGGTTCGCGTCTGCCGATCGCCGGAATGGACTTCAGAAGTCCCTCCGTATATGGATGGCGACCGGTGCCGTGGAAAATATCGTCACACGACCCCTGCTCCACCAGGTTTCCCATGTACATGACCAACACCCGGTCGGCCATCTCACCGATGACCGACAGATCGTGGGTGATCAGCATGATCGCCATCTCTCGTTCAGCCTGAATGTCGCGAAGCAGTTTCAATATCTGAGCCTCGACGGTGACATCGAGCGCAGTGGTGGGCTCGTCGGCGATCAGCAGATTCGGATCGCAGGACAACGCCATCGCAATCATCGCTCGCTGGCGCATGCCACCGGAGAACTGGTGAGGATACTCATCGTAGCGACGGTCCGGATCGGAAATGCCGACGTAGTCGAGCAACTCGACCGCCCGAGATCGTGCAGCCTGCTTTGAGATCTCGTTGTGAGCGAGAATCGCTTCGCTGATCTGACGGCCGATCGTGTGTACCGGCGTGAATGCGGACATCGGCTCCTGAAAGATCATCGCGATCTCTCCGCCGCGTATCTCCCGAGCCTCGCGACTCTTAGGCTCATGGTCGGTGACCACGAACTCAGAACCGTCCTTACGCCGAACGTCGACTCGCCCGGCAACAATCCGCCCCGGCGGCGGCACCATGTTCAGAATCGACAGCGAGGTGATGCTCTTGCCGCACCCACTCTCTCCGACAATGCCGAGCGTCTCACCGCGACGAACGGTAAACGACAGCCCGTCAACCGCCGCAATGACTCCGTCATCAGTGAAGAAGTGGGTCTTCAGGTTCTCAACTGTCAGGAGAACATTGTCGTCCACCAGCCCGCCTTTGTAAAACGTTCTACACGGTAGTCTATGGCCAGATTCGCACGACGTCAAGCAGAATGATGCGAAAGGTAGAACGTTACACCTGCGCGGTGGTCTCTCCAACCACGAGCGACAACGGCAGGACTTCCGGACGAATAATGGTACTCGGATCGTTGATCTGATCGAGGAGCTTGCGGGCGACCCGCATACCGACTTCGACCTCCGGTTGGTCCAGATACGTCAACTTGCGCCCAAGCGCACCAACAACCGGATGCTTGCCGAATGACACCAGCGACAGCCGGTTGGGTATCTGAAGACTGTGCTGCCGCGCGTACTCCATGACGCCGACCGCCTGCTTGCCGGACGCGGTGAACACCGCGGTGACGGAAGGCTCTGCCTGCAGGAGCAACGCAGCCGCCTCGTATCCGGAAGCCTCGGTGAACTCCCCGTACGACACCTGTCCTTCATCGAGGTCAATGCCGAGCGTTGAATACGCGCGCCGCATGCCGGCGACAAGCTGGCGAGAGAAGATCATCGGCTCAGGGCCCGCAAGCAACCGGATGTGCCGATGCCCGCGGTCGAGCAGGTGTCGGACCGCCTGTGTGGCACCGTCTTCGACGTTGTTGTCCACATAGCGGGTAATCGAGGAATCGCTACAGCCGACAAACATCACCGGCGTGGCCGATGCTCCAAACTCGCGGACGAAGGGGTCGTGCTGCTCGACATCGAAGAAGATGATCCCATCCACAATCCCCTGCGTGAGACCCTGCAGATACGCCACTTCCTTCAGGCTTCGGTCCTTGGTGGTCAGGATCATCGCCTGGTATTCACCCTGATCGAGCACCTGCGCAATGCCACGCATCACTTCCGCGAAGTAGCTGTGGTGAAACGTGTAGTCGACATCATGGGGAATGACGATGCAAACCGTCTGCGTCTTGCGCTTCCGCGGAAGCGCCTGCGCCCCCAGACTGGGGAAGTACCCAAGGGTCTCAACCGCCCGCCCGACCCGCTCGCGCGTCTCGGCCGACATGTTTCGATAGTTGCCGTTGATGAAGTTCGAAACCGTAGAAATGGAGACACCGGCGTGCTTGGCTACGTCTTTGATGGTGATTCGCTTGCCCATGGTCTCGCTTCTCTGCCGCGGCGCTTACAGACTGTTCTACCAGAGTACCGCCGCAATTCCAAGCGCACCGGCTCCACGCGATATCACTCCTGCTGCCAAGCGTGGACGACCGACTCTCCGACAGAGAGCTTCGCGGATCGGCCGCAGACGCGAACGGTGACCGCCGCGCCGCCGCGATGCGCGACGGTCACGCGCTCACCGGTCGCCTCAACGCCGACGGTGGTACCGCGCCACCGGACCGTCGCGGCGATCCGACCGATGCCCACCGGCAGCACCGGCCGGATCACCAGGTCGGTGTCACCCGGGGGTGCGGCGGCGGCGGGGCGAACACCCAGAATACCGTGAACAATGACTTGCCAATGCCCGCCGGCGTTCGCAATGTGGAGACCTTGCGAAGCGTCCCCGGTCTGTGGATGCGTGTCGATGCCGATCGATCGCGAAAGGAATCCGATTGCCTGCTCAGCCCGGCCGAGCTCGGCGGCAACCAAGGCGTGTGTGGTCGGTGAAAGCGAGCTGTCGTGCGTGGTCAGCGGTTCGTAGTAGTCGAACGATCGCTCGCGCATTTGCGCGGGAAAGTCACTAGGAAAGAGTGCAAGCAGCGCAACCACGTCCGCTTGCTTTAGCGCCTTGCGACGGTAGAGAAGCTCCTGAGAAGCCTGCATGCCGATTGGGCGGCTGGAATCAAAGCGGCCGGGGTCCAACGGCGGATAGCGCTCGAACTCTTCCGATTGCAGGATGACCCCGCGCTCGGAGTCGATAGGAACGGGCAGCGCGTCGGCCAACGCATGGAACTCATCGGCTTCGTTCTCCGAGCCATAGTCGGTCTTCCGTATGACGTCGGAGGCCGTCACGAAAGTGAATCGAACCAGGTGATTGGTGAAGGCATTGTTACGGCTGAACGGCGAATACTCGTCAGGACCCATGACCCCAAGGAGATGCACCGACCCGTCGGGAAGCCTGTCCAGACGCGACCGGTAGTAACGGGCAGCCTCAACGATCAGCTGTGCAGCCTCGTCGTAGAGGAACGGCTCATCGCCGGTGGCCCGAACGTAGTGCATGATCCCGTACACCACGTCCGCGGTGACATGGATTTCGTGGTCGGCATACTGCCAGTTGAGACACTCTTCATCGCCGGTCACCGACGACTCCCAGGCAAACCGCGCCCCTGCTCCACCGTACCGCTTGGCGTTTCGCCGTGCGCCGTTGAGTGTGTTGATGCGGAATCGCAGGAGATCCCGGGCGTGCGTCGGATCGGTGTAGATAAAGAACGGCAGCAAGTAGATCTCGGTGTCCCAGAAGTAGCGACCAAAGTACGCCTCACCGGCATGCCCTTTTGGACAGATCGCGAACTCCTGCACACCGGAACGGTGAGCGCGCAGAAGGTGGTAGACGCTAAGGCGAAGCGAGCGATCGATCTCCGCGGCGGCGACCGTTGAATCGGCCGACGTGCCACCCGCGATCGTTACCTCCGCGTCTACCCACAACTCAGCCCACGCCTGTTCGTGTTCACCAAGCAGCTTCCGCGGACCGGCCTCGCTCGCCTGGACAAGCATGTGTAGTGCCGGCGCAAGCACCTCAGCATCGGCCGGATCACGGTTGTCCGAAGCGGCGCACGGTAGCTCGACGACCACGGAGTACTTCACCACGCGCAACGGACGGTCCGGACCGACGGTCATCGGAACTGAATCGAAGACCGCCCTCTCCTGCGCCTCTGCCGGCGCATGAGCTCCGTCCCCGCTCAGGACCCGCGTGGTAGAGAGAACGGCGGCACGCAGACCCAGATCAGTCTCCACGACAATCCCGAGCACCGATTTCTCCGGCCGGACCGGCTCACAGCGAACGAAGTGATCATGGCCGTTGGTCCGCACACGACCATCCACGCCGGCACGAACAACGCCGTCGCGGACGTCATCAACCGTTACCTCCACCTCCTGGACAACCAGGTTGGGACGGACGCGAGAGACGAAGCGTCGCTCGGACAGCGTCGCCTCCGCGCCGCGTGCCGGACGCCACTGAGACCGGCGCTCAAGAACCGCGCGCTGGAGATCGAGCTCGCGCCGGTGGTCGCGCAGGCCGGCTGCTTCGACGCTCAGCAGGGTGCCGTCAAGCCACACCTCGATCGGCAACGGCGACGGCAGATTCACGATGACGGTGTTGAGCAGCGGGTTGCATCCGACGATCGGCGGAAGATAGGTTCCCCATACCGAGATGCGCTTTCGATGTCGCTCGGCGGTGACGTTTGTCGGCAGCCGCACATAGGCCTCGTCCTGTCGCGTGTCGGACAGTGACTCGCACAGCGAACTGCGCAGATGCACCAATCCACTGCCGAGCGTCAGCAGCCCCTCGAAATGTGAGAAGCGTTCTGGATCGAATCCGACCTCGCGGACCGTATAGCGCTCCGAAGTACCTTCAGCGTGTGTCATTTCGACGCCGTCAAGCCTCTCTGAGAGGTAGATTCGTCCTTGTAGAACGTTTTACAACCACGCTCCAAGCGTACGTCGGGTTTCCCGTGGTGTCAACCCGAATCGTCAGCGACATGAAGCCGGTCATGGTGGCAACAAAGAGCCGTGCTCCACGGCGTGATCACCGATTCACTTGGGCGCCTGCGCTCACTGCGCGGAATCCTGTGGCGCCACCGCCGATTCGGCCTGTGACTGATCGCGGCGCTTATTGGACCAATCTGCTTCCCGCTGACTGTGTGTTCACCTTCTGCCGCCCGCGCAAGGTGAATCGATCTAGCCCGCAAGTACTGCGCATGTTTGCCATCCGCCGGCTGTAGAAGTGCCGACACCGATAGCGGCTGCCGCGGGCGGTCAACGTCGTCTTCAGTACTCCGCCACCACCGCCGCGTGACATGAGAACGCCGGTACGAGCGTCTCCACCACGCGCCACCCGCCGGGCGCCGCCCCTGCCGCGGGCGTTGCGTCACCGCCGGGTGCAATCTCCTTCATCGCCAGGTCCATCTCCGCCGGCTCGAGCCTGAGTCGCTTCACCCGGTGCGGTACACGGATCCGAATCCGCGTGTCACGAAGCTCCGGTAGATCCTCGATCACCACGCAGCGGCC
>CAYTGY010000213.1:5985-6220 GCA_964437265.1 uncultured Spirochaetaceae bacterium
CGCGCTCAATCGGTGCGCCGTAGAGCAGGTGCGCCACGTAGCGGTTCCTGTCCGGCTGGTGCAGGAGGCTCACGCGTCCGGCGCTCGGGAGGCCCGCCTCCACCATGGGCGCCGTGTGCACGAGGCGTAGCAGCGCGGCGAAATAGTCACGATGTACCTTTGCGCCGTGCACGTAGTAGAGGCGACCGAGCGCGTGCGCCGCCACCACGATCCGGCCGCCGGGGCCGGTACGCCA
>CAYTGY010000214.1:0-6217 GCA_964437265.1 uncultured Spirochaetaceae bacterium
TAGCGATCTCCGATCTCCTTGAGCGACAGCGGACTGCGCCCATTGAGCCCAAACCGGAACTGTACGATCTCAGCTTCCTTGTCCGTCAAGGTCTGCAGGATGTTATTGATGTCCTCGCGGAGGGCTTTCTCCAGATACAGCTCTTCCGGCTGCTTGTACCCTTCGTCCTCCACAAAGTCTCCAAGAAGGCTGCTGTCCTTCTCCGCGTAGACCGGAGTCTCAAGCGAGATCAACTCTCGGGAAATGTTGATCAGATCAGCGACGTGGTCGGGGTCCATATTGAGCGTCTTGGCGATCTGCTTCATCTCCGCCTCTTCGCCACGGTTGCCCTGAATCTCCTTGCGAACCTTCTCTATCTGTACCAGCTCGTTTGCCCGGTTGAGCGGGAGCCGGATCATTCGTGACTTCTCGCAGATTGCCTTGAGGATCGCCTGGCGAATCCACCACACCGCGTAGGAGATGAAGTGGTACCCCTTATCAACGTCAAAACGCTCTATCGCGTTGATCAAGCCGATGTTGCCCTCGCTGATGAGGTCTGACAAGGGTAGCCCCTGGTTCTGGTACTTCTTTGCAACGTTTACCACAAACCGAAGATTCGCTTTTACCAGCATGTCCTTGGCGTCCTGCTCGCCTTTCGCAGCACGTCTGGCGTAGTAGTCTTCTTCCGCTCGAGTGAGCAACGGTATCCTATTGATCTCCCGGAGATACAGGGAAAGGACATTCTCATCGTCGCGTGAACTATAGCTTGAACTTCGTGCTCTTGCCGGCATTGGCACCCCCTGCCGCGGGTAAATGCAAGGAGCGTGCCAGAATGGTCAATCATTGCGGTCAAGTAATTCTCTACACCACCGTGAATTAGCTCTGATTGATGATTACGCGAATCCCGTGCCGGCAGCAATCTGAGTCAACATGACCCATCTCGTGGAATTTGGCCTCCATGTGGGTCAATTCGACTCAATCACCACCTCGTCGGTGCCCGGAATCCGTCCGCAGCAGAGACCAAAGGGCAAGCCGCTGCCGCAGGGACAGCGGCCGGCGCGCGTCGGCCGTCGATGATGCGGAAAATCGACGATCACTTCGTCAGTTTTCCAGGTATTGGGCACGTGCAAGAACGGAAAAACGATGACTTCGTCAGAAAGAAGCCGAAGCTTTGCATCTACCGACTGTCCGGAGAGCACTCCTTGCGAGAGAATCACGCGCCAACGCTCCTCTATCAACTCAGTGACCACGTCAATCTCCGCATACGACCCCAGCCGGTGGGTGTGTTTTTGTGACACATATCGGGCAAGCTGGATTGAAAAAAACGCCTCGCGGTCATCCAGGAGCGCAGACCCTTGCCGCACCATCCCGTACCCGTTGGCCATCCGCAGCACGCGGCGGCGAGCGTACGATCGCTTGCGCTCGCGAGCGGCCTGGACGAAGCTCTCCAGAGCCCGATTCGCCAGACCGGCATGCCTGAGCGCAACCCCACGAAGCCAGACGGACTCGAATCGCTGTGTTCGCGTGAGTGTGGAAAGATTGTCCGCCCGCTCGAGTACAACCAGGGCTCGCAGAGGGTGTTTGCTTCTGAGCTCGCGTCGCGCGCGTCGAATGCTCGCGTGCCAGGTTATCATCCAACCAAACCTCGCGGCGAAACGTACTGCCGTAGACCACGCGGAGACAATGCGTGTTCATCTTGACTGGAATCGGTGCGCGCTTGTATATTCCACCAGAACCTGAATACGCACGCATTCACTCACAGAACCAAATTCAGGAGGAACCAAAGATGAAGGTCAAGCCAATCGGGGACCGCGTACTGCTGAGCGCTGAAGAGTCTGAAGAGAAGACCAAGGGTGGACTGTTCATTCCTCAGACCGCACAGGAGAAGACGCAGACGGGTGTAGTTGTGGCTGTCGGCGACGACGAGGAAGCCATCAAGGTGAAGAAGGGTGACAAGGTCATGTACGATAAGTACGCCGGCACCACTATTCAGATTGATGACAAGGATCACCTCATCATCAGCATGTCCGACGTCATCGCGATCGTAGAGTAGCGCACCGCACGGTTCGCTACTATGCACCGGAAGGGGCCACTCGGCCCCTTTTCTCTTGCCCTACCGCGGTGCGAACCGGACGGGCTATCTGGGCTCATACAGAAACTGCTCAACCGTGTTCACCAGCATTCCCGAGGAGACCAAAGCACGGCGAGTCTCCGGTAGTGACTCCAGGAACACCCGACCATAGGGCTTGGTGGCAACACGGGCATCTGCAACTACGGCCGCACCGAAGTCACTGGAGCTTCGGATCAAGCGCCCGAACCCCTGCGTGAATCGCATCACCGCATCCGGCAAGCTCAGCTCAGAAAACGCATTCCCCCCGGCGGCCTCTATTGCCTCCATTCGCGCCGCAATCACCGGCTCATTCGGCACGCGAAACGGTAGGCGACAGATGACAAGCAGGCGCAGCGTCTCACCTGGGGCATCCACCCCCTGCCAGAAGCTCTCGGTGGCAAACAGGACACTTGATCGGTCTTCGTTGAAGCGCGATAGGAGCCGCGCCCGGTCGTCCTCTCCCTGGCGAAGCACCACGATTCCGTGGGCGCTAAGCGGCTCGCTCACCGACGCGTAGGACGCATTCAGCATCTGATATGACGTGAAGAGCACGAGCGCACTGCCTTCAGAGACTGAGAGCAGGCGGAGCAGCAAATCGTCAAGGAAACCCTGGTACGTCACGCTGGACGGCAGCGGCGCATCCGTAGGCACCGCAAGCAGAACGTTGCGCGCATAGTCGAATGGAGACGGCAATCGGCGTCTGAGTATCTCCCGGTCACAGCGGTCCAATCCAACTCGCCGGTTCCAGTAATCGAAACGGCCGTTGACCGTCAGGGTCGCCGACGTGAAGACGACCGATGGAAAGACCTGATGAACCGCCTCCGCCAGAACCTCTCCTACGTCCAGAGGGCTGGATACGAAGCTCGCGTGAAACGACCCGTCCGACCAGCGCCGAATCTCCAGATAGTACACGCGTTCGGGTTGGTCGGCCGCAGTCTCAAACTCGCGGCATAGCGCCGCGACGCCCTCAAGACGACGAGAAACGAGGCGCAGATCCACAAGCGACGGGTCCTCAGACTCCTCAGCCCGGTCAAGGATGGGCGCGATTCTGCTCACGAGCACGGCAGTCCGAACTCGAAGCTCCCGGACCGCGTCACTCAGCCCCGCGAGGTGCTCTTCTCCTACCTCGTGCGGGACCCGCAGAACCCGAGTCCCCAACGTCTCCGACAACTGCAGCGCGTACCGCTCAAGCTCCTCGGATGCCTCGTCAACGAGCGAGCACGCCTCCCGCGCTCCCTGTCGCTCCTTCGCAGTGAGCAACGCCTCCAGCCGCAGCAGCAGACCAAAGGTCCGGCCACGGCGCTCGCGCAGCAGCCGCCCAATCTGCTTGCGCACGCCTGCTCGGGAGAAGCTCTCGCTGAAGAAGCTGGTTGCGCTTGACTCCACACTGTGTGCTTCGTCAATGATCAGCCGCTGGAACGGCGGAAGGACGGCCGTCGCCTCATAGCCCAGACCTGATGCGCGGATCGCGAGGTCGGAGAAGAGCAAGTGATGGTTTACAACCAGCACCCGCGCGTTGGCGGCCTCCCTACGGGCGCGGAAGAAGAAGCAGCCCTCGTAGTGCGCACAGCGCACGCCTGTACAACTGTCCGCCTCCGCGTTGACACGGCTCCACGATGCATCCGCCGCCGGTGCGGCCAGATCACTGCGGCTTCCGTCAATGGTGGATCGGGACCACTCGGCAATCAGCTGCAGCGTCTCATCCGCCTCACTGAATAGCGCATCCTCCTCCAACGCCTCCGCAAGACGCTTGTTGCAGAGGTAGTTTCCTCTCCCTTTTACCAGTACGGCACGGACCGTGCCGGCCAGAAGATCCAGGACGGTGGGAATGTCCTTCTGGATCAGCTGCTGCTGGAGATTGATAGTTGCCGTGGACACTACAACGCGCTCATCATTGAGACCGGCCCAGGCAACGGCCGGTATCAGATACGCGTAGCTCTTCCCAACGCCGGTGCCCGCCTCCGCGGTTGCCAGAGTGTCATCGTTGAACGCCTGCGCGATTGTCTGGAGTAGATCGATCTGCGCGGGGCGGGGCTCGAAGCCGGGCTGCAGCTCAGACAAACGGCCGTCGGCATCAATCAGCGCCGCGAGCTCATCGATGGGCAACGGCGTCCGATCCTCCGGCACCATCGGTTCACATACCACTGCAAGCCGTTCCACCTCGCTATCCACTAGGTAGGAGCCGATCCCCGAGGATGCAAGCTCCGCGGCCACCGCCACGTCGGCATCGCTGGGCAGGAGCGCTCCGCTGGGATGATTGTGGATTACCACACGGCCGCGGGCCATATGTCCCGGAGGAGCGGCCACGGCGTGGTAGGAGCCGCGCGCGACCACCTCAACCCGGGTAACCTGACCGGCTTCATTCGTGTCCGCTACAAAGAGCACCTCGCCGCCATGTGCGTCGGCTATGGCGCCTCGCATCTCGTCGATCAGCGCCGACGGTATTCGCTCGCGTGCCAACATCAGAAACGCGTTGCTACCTTCGCGACGACAGACGCTCGATCACGCCGCACAGCAGCGCGGCAAGCCGAGATCGCACGCGTGCCCCTACTTCCACCACCTCCGCGTGGTCCAAGACCCCGCCGCTCTTGCCTGCCGCGGCGTTGGTTACGGTGGAAAGCCCGAGCACCTCAAGCCCCGCGGCACGGGCGGCTATCACCTCCGGTACCGTCGACATCCCCACTAGATCCGCACCCAAACGCTCCAGCATCACGATCTCCGCAGGCGTCTCATAGGTGGGGCCGGATAGCGCGGCGTACACGCCGTCGCGCACCGCAGGATCAACCTGCCGTGCCAAGGTGCGAAGCGGTGCGCTGTACGCGTAGGTCATGTCGGGAAACCGGGGCACATCGAACGCGTCCGCCGGGCCGATCAACGGATTGAACCCCATCAAGTTGATGTGATCGCGGATTGTCACCAGATCACCGGGATGGAGCGAAGAGCTCACCGCTCCCGCCGCGTTGGTGACAATGAGTGTGGTGCAGCCAAGTGCGGCGAGCATGAAGACCGGGAGGACCAGATCATCAGTGGAGAGGCCTTCGTAGTAGTGAAAGCGTCCTGCCAGCACAGCCGCGGTGGGAGACACCGACAGCTCTCCACGGTGACCGGCGACGGTCGGCTGAGGAAAACCGGCAATCCGCGCGTAGGGCATCTTTGCCGGACGGTCCGGAAGCAGACCGTCCACCACCTCAGATAGACCTGACCCAAGAATGACCCCGATCTTTGGCTCCGCATCCGTATGCTCACGGAGAGATGCAACCGCCCGGTATACCCGATCCTTGAAACCTACTTCCATGATTCGCTCCTGACACCGTATTCTGGGCGCACATCATACCACATTCGCATTGATCTGCGGTTTCTTGACAGCATCAGACCCGCGAACTACAGTGACGGTCCTTACGGGGTTCCTATGACGAACAAACCTTTTGATGTGGCCGTCCTTGGTGCCACCGGCACGGTGGGCCAGAAGTTCATCACGCTGCTCTCAGATCATCCGCTCTTCCGTGTGACGGAGCTCGTAGCTTCCGAACGCTCGGCGGGTAAGCCGTACCGCGAAGCGGTAGCCTGGAAGCAGCCGGCCGCGATACCTGAAGGCGTCGCCAACGTGGTGGTGCGCGGTCTTGATGCCACGCTCAGTAGCCGCGTGCTCTTCAGCGGGCTCGACTCATCGGTTGCCGGAGAAGCAGAAACAGCATACGCGCAACGCGGACACGTAGTTATCTCCAACTCCAAGAACCACAGGATGGACGGCGATGTTCCACTGATCATTCCGGAGATCAACACGGACCATTTCGCGGTGACCAAGCATCAGCCGTATCCCGGATGCATCATCACGAACTCCAACTGTTCCACAATGTTTCTCGCTATGGCACTCGCCCCACTTGACCGTGCGTTCGGGGTAACTGCCGTTCAGGTATCAACCATGCAAGCGATCTCCGGTGCCGGCTACCCGGGAGTGCCGTCACTCGACATTCTGTCCAACGTGGTCCCGTTCATTGGCGGCGAAGAAGAGAAGATGGAGACTGAGCCCCGCAAGATCCTTGGAAGCCTCCGGGACGGATCAATCGACATGCATCCCATGGTGATCAGCGCGGCGTGCAATCGGGTTCCCGTAATCGACGGCCACCT
>CAYTGY010000215.1:0-6209 GCA_964437265.1 uncultured Spirochaetaceae bacterium
CATGCCCTCTCAAGAGGAGATTCAGCGCTCACAGACGCCTGAGACAGGACGCGCCTGGGAGCGCTGGTCCGGGACATACTGGACAACACCACCGGCCATGCAAGCGACGGTCCTCAGAAGCCGCCGCGACCAGTGGACCGCGTATCAGTATCGGTACTCGACCGGGCCGCGAATCACCCCGGTGGCGATGATCGCGGGGACGGAGCTCGTCGGCTATCCGGTTCAGGATATCGACGGAACCCGGATTGGAACCATCACCGACGCGGTGGTGAACGTGGAAAACGGACACCTGCTGCTGCTCAACATGCAGCCGGACGAACGGGTGGAGGCTGAATTCAGCGACTACCTTGCTCCGCTCCCGGCGTTCACCGCGAACCGCGAGACCGGACGCCTGGTATACGACCGTGATCAGTACGGACTCTCAGGACCATCGGCGTTCTCAGGATCGTGGCCGGATCTCATGTCCGACGCGTTCCACAGCCGCCTAGCACGGTTCTGGAATGAGGAAACGCCAGGCGTCCGCTACGGAGTGGGGGCGCGAATGGTGCCCATGCGAATGGCATCCGCATCAATGCTCCTGGGCTACAGTGTAAGCACTAGAGAGGGACGTACGCTAGGAACGGTGTCGGATCTGATCATCACCCCGGATGGGACCGTCAGCTATGTGGTCTTTGACTTTGGCGATGTCCTGGGATTCGGCGCGGAGCGATCCGCGGTGCCGGCACAGCTGGTGACCGTGCAGCCCATCGGTCGGAGCGCGGTCCTTGGCGTTCGTGAGGCGGATATGCCAACCATTCCGCGGATTGACGCGGGCCTGCTCCCGGACACCTCGCAGGAGGGGTGGGATAGCGCACTTCGGAAGTACTGGAGTGAGCTCTACACTATTGCGGCGCCCGGCTCCATTTCCGACCAGATTCCCACAATCCGCCGCACCTCGCGTCTGGGCGAAGGAGACCCGCTGCCGCTCAGCGCGTTGCAGAGCGCGACCGTTGTAACCGACGACGCCGGCGAGACAATCGGATCGGTAAACGCCGTCTATCTGGACATTGTCGCCGGCACGGTGTCGTTCCTGGTGGTGACGGTGGAGGGCACCGGACTGTTTGGTGCAGACGTGCCGGTACCTTTTGCGGCGGTCTCCTGGTCAGGCGCGGCGGACCAACCGCAGTTGACCGTTTCCGTGAACCGGGATGAGCTATCTGAGGCTCCCGGGTACGACGACGTGCCAACCGTACCCAACCAGGAGTTCATTGAGCGACTCGAGGAATACTGGCTCTAGCGGCTACCCTTCGAGCAGGTCGGCCTTCTGCAGCGTAAGCGCGGTCTCAATGCCGGCCTGCTCAAACAGCCGCCCAACCGGACACGCCTGCACGGTCTTGTCCAGGATTCGCTGGAGCTTCTCCTCAGTCTCATCACTATCAATCCGGACCACTCCCGTGGAAGCAGTGAAGGTGGGGGCGCTGTCCGGCTTCTCCAGATCAAGATCCACAATCATCTTGCGATAGCTCACGCCGGAGTTTTTGGCAACTACTGCGAAGATTGTTGAGATACACCCGGCAAGCGCCATGGCCGCAAGCTCCAGCGCGGTAGGGCCAAGATCGTCGCCTGCCTTCGCTTCAGGAAGGTCCAAGACCAGCCCATGGTGCCGTCCGTTATCCACGATCGACTGATAGCAGCCGGTGACATGTCGTGAGGTAGTCTTCATACGTGCTCCTTGCAGGAAAACCAAAATAGTTTGTTTAAGATAAACTATAGTATACTTTTGGTCGGGTTGGGGCAAGAAAGGATGGTATCAGGCCGAGCGACGCACGGGCGCGGCGTGCCGGCTGAGACTACTCCTGCGCCGCCGGCCACTCGCGGAACCACTTCTTCCGCTCGGCCAGCTCCTCGGAGCTCAACACGACGTCGTTCTCAATCAGCTCCGGGGTAGCCCACATACCGCGGCCGGCGGCAATTGCGGCGGCCTGGTACTCCAGGAACGCAAGCGGCTGCTCAAACGGGTAGTCCTTGTAGACATACGCCATGCCGGCTTCCAGAAGCTCACGATTCCAGAACACCCACTGCTCGTCGTCCCAGTACCACACGTACGCCAACAGCCGCCCGAAGGGGTCGGTGATCTCACCGTCAAAGTCCAGACGCACAAGCGTCCCAACCGGGAGGTGCTCCCGGGCATACGCCGACGCCTCGGGCCCCCAGTACTGCTGTTCGGTCCGGCCGCCGCCGGTTTCAGGCGTATCAAGCCCCTTCAACCGAACCCCCTCCCCTATCTCCGTGTACCAGTCGATCTCAAAGGTATCCCCGTCGCGATGATCGGTGATCACCCCGTAGTAGTCGGGCATGTCCCCGGTGTACTGAGAGAGATCGAGGCTGTCCGGGTGCGGGAGCGGCGGGCCGGGCTGCTGCGCGGTGGCGCAGGATGAGAAACCGAGGAGAATGAGAGCCGGTAGGACGGCTTGACGACGCCGACGGCAAGCCCGACGAGAATCGACGGTTCGTGATCGATACACCATTGCGTAGACTCCTTGCGGCGGCTCGAATCATGGCGCGCCCACGGTCAGTATGCCACGGATCCGGGAAGAGACAAGCCGGCGGTCGCGGTCCTCACGTGCCATCGTCGGCCCCTTCATGCTATCCTCCACCCGATGGATGAACGTCAGGACAGCCTCACCGAAGATCAGGCGCGCAGCCTGTGGTCCCGCGCGGCGGAGCTCCAGCAGCGCGCGGCAGAAGCGGCGGCCCCCGCAATCGGGGATGAACCCGGGGGTGAGCCCGCGGTGTCGCTTGACATTGCGCGTGAGGCCGCCGTTCAGTCGGGAATCGACGGACGGTACGTAGACCAGGCGCTGCGACAAGTGCGCATGGATCAGGAGCTGGATTCCCGGGCCCGCGCGACGCGGTGGGCGCGCGCGCTTCGCGCGAGCGACGGGACGTTGAGCGAGCGTATTCACCTGGACGCGACACCGGCGGAGGTGAAGAACGCCGTCGCCGCCGTCGCACAATCCGCGCCGTTCGCCGTGGAGCTCCTGAACGTGCTTGAGCCGGATCAGAACGCCTCCGCGTATGTCTACGAGGTGCCGGAGGGTAGCGGCGGGAGCGGGACGTTCCACCACCAGGTGCGAGACATGTCTGATGTCAAGCGCGTGGCGATCATCGTCTCCGGATCACCTGAGGGTGGAGCCGACGTAGAGCTCTACTGCAAGCTGGACAACAGCGTCCTGGTCAACGGCATCGCGCTCAGGGTATTTCAGGCGGTGGGAGTGGGATTGGGCGCGGGACTTGGCGGCGCCTTGGCCGCACTTATCGGGCGGATGACCGGTCTGGATTCAACGGTCACCCTGCCGATGATCCAAGGGGCCATCGCTGTCGTTTGCGGTCTTGGCGCGGGGGCGCTCACCGGACGGGCGTACCGGGTGTTCTACCGGCGCGGACTGGCGAAGGTGCGCGAATCGTTCCGGAAGATGCTGCTGACGGTGAGGATGCGGATTGACAACGACAAACGCCTGACGGAGCGTCAGTCGCCCTAGATCGCGGCGGTGATCCCGCCGTCTACGAAGAGCAACTGCCCGTTTACAAAGTCGGATGCCGGCGAGGCAAAGAAGAGAAGCGCCCCAACAAGCTCATCTGGGTTTCCCCAGCGTCCGGCGGGTGTGCGTCCGCAGATCCAACGGTCGAACTCCGGATCGTCCTTGGAGGCAGCATAGGGTGCGATTGTCGCGCGCCCGAGCTCACTCTGAAGCGAGCAGATATTGATGATCTTTCCATGCCCGCGCTCCTTCATCCGCCGCACCACCGCGCGCGAGACGATGAACGCCGCTCGATGCTGATTGCCAATCGCACCCGGCGTCATCAGATTGACGAGGACATTCACCTCGCTCGATTCAGTCGCTGTTGCGCGCGCAAAGGACCCAAAGACGGCAAGGAACGTGGCCCACTATCTGCGAGCAATGGACCGAATCTCCCGCGTATCAATTTGCTTGACGGTCATCACATTTCCGTCTTACCCCGACCATTCGTGCCGAGACAACGGCTTTGCGGCGTCCCCAGCACAGCGGCCAGGTAGCTTCGGACTCCACCGGGGAGTGAAGGCCGGCCGGCGCCACGTACAATCCGGCTCATGAACAGAGGATCGATGGATGGTCCATGGCGACGAGCCCCGCTCGTGGTACTCGCTTTGGTTGTGGCCGCCGGCCTGTACGCTCAACCAGCCCGGGGAACGTGGTTCTTTCCTCTCGCGGTCGTTCTCTACCCGGCCGATGCCGCCATATCCGCCGGCGAGATATCGGGGTGATGGTAGGCGTGATCAATCTGGAGATCGTGCGAGCTCAGGTGAGTCGCCCGTTGCGGACACCAATGGAGACAGGCAAAGCAGCTGACGCAGCCGTCGCCCCAGACCGGCCCATCGTTTGCGATACTGATATTGCCCACCGGGCAGACCCGGGCGCAGGCTCCGCATCGGATACACGCATCGTCGGCATGGTAGCGGAGCCCGTGTTCGCCCTCGCGGAGCCACACACCAACGTACCGGAACAGTCCCGGCAGCATCTTCCACGATTTGTTGCGGAGAAAGCCAAGGATCATCGAGTCGTGGTCGATGGTCGTGGTCCGGCGGCCCTCGATCGTAGCAATGATATCGTCTTGCCGCGTACGCCACGCGTCCAAGAGCGACTCGCGTACATCCGGTGATTGGAGCCTGGAACCGATGCCGTTGTGCGGCATCATCACCGCGAATCCGGCGGAGAGCTTCCCGCCGCGTGATCGGAGCAGAGCGTCGAGCTTCTTCAGTCCCGGCCCTGCCGCGATTCCGTAGGTCATCACGGCGAAGACGTACTTGTCGTCAATCCCGGTGATGCGAGACAGCCACGACTGTACGAACGCAGGTGCCTGGAAGTCGTGGCTCGGAAACACGAGACCCACCGCCTCTGCCGATGCGGGTACCGTCACGCCGTCGCGATGCGCAGCCATCGCCTCGATCTTCGCACCAAGGCTTTCGGCAAGGCCCCTCGCGACCGCCAGCGAGTTTCCGCTACCTGAGAAGTGGTAAATGATAGTCATCTGCGCTCCTGGATGCGTTGAGTGTACCACAGCACTCGTAGCCCATCAGCGACTCGATCGTCACGCTGGTCGGTGCGAGGCATCTGGGTGCCAAGAAATACTGCGGGATACGGTGATAAAATGGCGCGGGCGTCTACACCGGTCCGATGTATCTCCGGGACTACCCGCTTGCTTCAACCTAAGCGATACTGGTAAAGATTAGTCCTCGCTCCGATGCGATAGAAGGATGAATCAATGATTCAAGTGACCAACACCGAGCACCTTGTTGGAGTGACGGTTTCCGGCGACTACTACGATCTGGACCAGTTAGTCGACGCCCTCCATGAGATCACGGTCAACGACATGAGTGAGGACATCACCAGACATGATCTTCTATACACCAATGTATCGCTGCGGGTTCTCGGGGTCTGCTATGACATTCGACATGCTGCTCAGGGAGATAGAGATATCGGCACCAAAGAAAACGGGATCAGTGAGTTCCACTATGAGGCTCATGAGAAGATCGTCCCCAAGCATAACGTCTATTACTCCTGCAACGTTCTGTACCCGGAGATGATCCTGGTGATGATGGCACTCGACGACCTCGTGATGCTACGGATCTCGAAGCTGGTCAAATCTCGTTACAGGTCCGACGCTCGCTTCCATAAGGCCGTCGTGTGGGACAAGACCATCGCTACCATCCGCTTGTTCCAATCGGCATTCAACGAGGCTATCTCAGAGGCTCTCACCAAGGCGTCTTTCGCCCGGTGTCGAAACGTCATGAATAACCGGGCGATGGAGATACGTAGCATTGCCTTCCCGTTCGTCGACTACTTGAACATCGAGTACCTGAAGATGAAGAGTGAGGTTCGCTCATCCAAGCTTGGCTCGATTGCCAAGCGGCTCGCCGAGTTCTATGGAGATCCTGTGAACAACGAGTACCGAAGGGCCATCGATCAGTTCGTCCTGGAGCACGGGTGCGACGAGTCTGATCTGCGGCCGGAGGGACTGGAGTATCCTGATCATGTCGAGTGGTAGTGCCTGCGGGGCACGCCAGGTGGGCTCCCACTGTCACAGTCCGTATTTCACGCTCCGGCCTCGTCAAGGAACGCCTGAACCGGATCGCTCGATGCGATCATACGGATCTTCACCCGAGCCGGCTGCCAATTCATAGGTCTTGG
>CAYTGY010000216.1:0-6191 GCA_964437265.1 uncultured Spirochaetaceae bacterium
TTCGAGCTCCATTGGCGCAAGGATTCGCGCAAGCGCATCTCTGCCATGGCCGCCAAATCCCTTATGGTACGCCTTGAACACGCCGGAGGTGTTTGCGTGCGTGGATGCCTCATAGACCAGCAGGGCGAGGAGCAGCCGCTTGGCCCGCGCGTCAGGCGTGTCCGCTGACCACGAATCCGGGTACCATTGTTCTATCTGCTCCCGGACCGCGTCCAGAAACCGCGCGTTCTCCGCGGTGTAGAACAGACGTTCAACCCGGTAGTCAGCGCTCGCGGTGTTCTCCGGCGCGTAGTACCGTGACACATACGGCTCCGCCGGCGCGCCCTCTCGCCCCACCCGGTTGAGCTGGGCAAGCGCGGCACGCAACCCGCCATTGGGCGCGAAGAGGCCTTCCAGCTCGTCGCGGGAGCTCTCCAGGAACGCGGCGGTCACCACAAACGCGTACGGCTCCCAGTCGTTGGCGGTCACCGCGAGCCCGCGACTGCGCGCAATACGGGCAACCGCCCCGCTGCCGCTGAAGCCGTCCACAAAAGTCCGCAGCGGTGACCGCGAGGCGAGTTCGTCCACCACGTCTCCGAGAAAGGGGAGCAGCCGCCGCTTGTTTCCAATGTAGGCGATCAACTGGCTTGTGAGCTCAGAGGGTATGTCCATGCTTGATGCGCACATCGTAGCACCGTAGTATACGGCGCAGTGCTTCAGACCAACCTATCAGCATTGATCGCCGTTATCAACGCCCGGCTGCATGTCAACGGCGACCCGGCGGGCATAACCATCACGGGAATCACCAATGACAGCCGCCGGGTTGTCCCGGGATGTCTCTACGTCGCGCTCCACGGAGACCACACCGACGGTCATCGATTCATCCCGGACGCAGTCAGGGCGGGAGCCGGCGCCATCCTGCACCAGGACCCGCTGGATCGGTATGTGCCGGGCATCGTCTATCTCCAAACGTCCGAGCCGCGGAAGGCGATGTCTGCCCTGGCGGCCACATACTTCGGTCATCCGTCGCACGCGCTTGCGGTGATCGGCGTCACCGGCACCGACGGGAAGACAACAACCACCGCGCTCATCCACCAGCTTCTGGAAGCAACCGGAGAGCCGGCCGGCTACCTCTCCACCGCCGGTATGAAGACCGGCGACCGGGAGGTGGCCAATCCCTTACACCAGTCGACTCCGGAGGCGCCTGATGTCCACCGGACGCTCGCGCTGATGCGTGACGCGGGGAAACGGTTCGCCGTGCTCGAGAGCACTTCGCACGGGCTCTCGTATCGGACGGCACGGCTCGCGGACGTCCGGTACGCGGCAGCGGTGTTCACCAACCTGGGACACGAGCACCTCGAGTTCCACGGTACGTTTGAGCGCTACCGGGACGACAAGGCTAATCTCTTCAGACAACTGGCCGATGACGGCGTGGGTGTCATCAACGCGGCGAGTCCGAAAGCCGACTACTTCGCGGATGCGTGCGGTGGACGCGTGGCTCGCTATGCGCTGCTACCGGAATCCGGCCGCGGGCCGGAAGCGGATCTCACCGCGCGGATCCTTGTGAGCGAGTCGACAAGCACTCGATTCCGGGTGGCATGGAGCGAACGGCCGGCGCGAACGGGACGCCCGGCGATACGTGCAGGGAGCGGTGACGCAGTGCTCCCGATTCCTGGGTCCTTCAACGTAGAGAACGCGCTCGCCGCAATTCTTGTGGTTAGCGAACTGCGCGGGGTCTCACCTGATGCGCTGCTTCCCTATGTCTCAGTGCTCCGCGGGCCGGTGGGCAGGATCGATGTAGTCACGGCCGCACCATTCGCCGTTGTTGTGGACTACGCGCACACGCCCGGCAGCTTCGAACGCGTCCTCCCGCTCTTCCGTGGTACAACCGCGGGACGGCTGATTGTGGTGTTCGGCTCAGCCGGAGAACGAGACCGCGCCAAACGTCCCATTCAGGGACGCATCGCGTCCCAGTTCGCGGACATTGTGGTGCTCGCGGATGAAGACCCGCGCGGAGAGGATCGGCAGGAGATCCTCCGGGAGATTGCCGCCGGATGCACGCGGCTCACCACGGGAGAATCGCTGTTCCTCATTGCAGAGAGGCGGGACGCCATCCGGCATGCGATAAGTCTGGCTCAGCCGGGAGACACCGTGTTGCTCTTGGGCAAAGGTCATGAAACAACCATTATCGGCGCCGGCGGGGCGGTTCCGTGGGATGAAGCGGCCGTCGCCCGCGAGGAGCTCGCCCGGGTTGGGATCTCTCCTGCCAAACCGCGGTAGTCCGCCCCCTGCCTCCTACCAATGCTCGTGTGAAACAACGCGGGAAAGGGGAAGACGGCTGGTCTGCTGCGGCTCTTCGGCGGGATGGCCCACGGTCAGGAGCATCACCACCCGCATGGAGTACGGCACGCTCAAGAGGCTCTTGACGTCCGCTTCCCTGAACGTTGTCACCGGACATGTTCCCAGACCTTCATGCGTTGCCTGTAGCATCATGAAACTCGCCGCAAACGTAAGGTCAACCGGATACGAGAGCTGGCCGTTCGGCATGCGATACTCTATGTTGGTGGTACAGAGCGCGATAATGGCCGGTGCGGCGCCAACGTACTCCTGGCCAAACGCTGCATCTTGCATTTTGTCCCGTAGTGCGGCATCACGAACCACAACGAAGCGCCACGATTGCCGGTTCTTTGCCGACGGCGCACGCCGCCCGGCCTCCAGCACCCGCTGGAGTTGATCCTCAGCAATGGGGTCATCCGTGTACTCACGAATGCTCGCGCGTTGTGCAATTTCTGGAAGTAGCTCCACCGGCGTGCCCCTTGACCGATTTTACGGGTTTTTCATATCGTGATCAACAGAATGCGCAGACTCGGGGTGTTCCTCTGCCTCCCGCTGGTGCTTGTCTGGGCCCACACCGCTCACGCTCAGCTCATAGACACGGAAACGGCGGCCGCTGACGCAGAGGTTTTTCGGAGCTACTATCCGCGCCTCGAAGGTTCTTCCGGCGAGGCGGAGGCACTACGCTTCATAGAAGCCCGACTAACCCGGCTTGGCCTTCCGTATGAGCGGCTCAGTTTTGTGGACTACGTCGGCGGGCACTCCTTCTCTTCAGTCCTGGTAGCCACCATCCCCGGCTCTCTGCCGGACACGGCGTTGATCGCGGTGCCCATCAACCATCCGGACGGCGCGCCGCCAACCGCGGACGGCGCCACAACCCTGGCCGCGGCACTGGGAATGGCGGAGGCGCTCACCGCGTCCGCACACCCGCTCACAGTCCAGATCGCGTTCCTTGGAGCCGAGTACGGCAGCGAGGTCCGGTATCCCATGGGCTCACGGCTTCTCCTGAAGGACCTCTACCCCCCGGATCCGTTCTTCGTGCTGTATCTTGATGTGGGCGACACCGTAGGTCAACTCACGGTGGACACCGGCGGCGCCGGCACGGTGGCACCGGCCTGGCTGGTGGAGACCGGAGCCACCGCGGGGGAGGCCGGCAGCTTGTCCGTAACGGTGCTGGGGAGCCTCAACCAGCTGCATCGATTGGGACTCTCTGATGCGGAAACGCTGATTGTGCCGTATCTGGATCGGGGCCTTCCGGCGCTGCTCCTGCAGAGCGCGGTCAACCGTGAAGCGTCGCCGACTATCTCGCCACCGGATACCCGCCGGTTCATAGACGGGCTTGGCCAGGTGGTATTCGCCATGCTGGACCGGCACTCCGCCGGCATCCCGGAGGAGTGGGACCGGCACTACTTCTTCTTTGGCGTGCTGGGCAGACACGTTGTGGTGGGAGAGGAGCTCTACCTTCAGATCTTGCTGGTGGTGCTCTTCGCAATGCTGCTCTACGCCTTGCTCTTTCGCCACCGGCTGGGACGATACCTGCGCACTGTTGCTCGCAACTTCTGGAATCTGCCCGTCCTCTTTGTGCTGGTGTTCGGGCTGCTGACCGCTGCAACCGTGCTGATCAACCTCTTTCTGCGTGCGCGTGGCTTCCCCACCCTCTGGCAATACCGTCCGGTCGCCTACGTGGCGCTCAAGATCGCTCTGGCAATCTTTGTCTTCCTGGCGCTGGCGCAACTGCTGCGACGCCTACCGCTCTCCAAGAACGGCAGCTTCTACTCCGCCGCCGCCATCGGTGTCCTGTTCGCCGACGTGATCATCTTTGGCGTGATCAACATCTCGTACAGCTTCTTCTTCCTCTGGGCCTTCGCCTGTGCATTTCTCTTCTCCGTCTTTCGCAGCCGGATTCTGAAGGCGGTTGCGCTCATCGCCGCACCGTTCTGGATGGTTCGTGCGGCCTATGATCTTCTGGCCTCAGGACAGCTGCGGCTCACGGAGATTGTCCTCCAGTCACCAATGGGCAATCTCATGCTCTCCTTCGTTGTGCTGCCGTTCTTGTTGATGCTCATCCGAATGGACTTCCTGATCAGACACCCGGTACGAGGCAAGCGCAGCTTCACCCTGCGTCTGTCCACCACGGCGGCCGGGTTGGTTGTGGCTGCGGCTATTCTCTATGTGGTGCAGAGTAGCCCCTTTGGTCCCGAACAGCCGCAGCCGGTCTCCGTTACGGAGCGAATCGATTACGAGACGTTCACGCGCCGGCTTGTGATCCAGAGCCCCGCACCGCTTGGCGATATGGACGTGGAGTTCGCGGGAGAAGAGTACGAGGTGTCAACAGGTAGCCGGCGCTGGCAGACCTCCGCCGAGCGGCTCCCCGATGTGCTGTCTGTACGCCTTATCATTGAGGATTTCCTTGATCGCGACCGTTCTTCGCTGACTATTCGCACCGACTCTCCAATGCAAGCGCTCACCGTGCGGCTGGTGACCCCAACACCGCTTCTCCTGTACGACATCAACTTCCCCTATACCATGTCCACTGACCGCACGACCGCTGAAGTCCACATAGGCAAACGGCCGCCGAACCCGCTGGTGGTCAACTACACCATCCCGCGGGGGGTCTCACCGCGCATTGATGTTGAGGCGGTGACCGGACGGCATCCTCAGCCGGTGGTCATTGAGCGCGCGCAGACTGATATCTCGACATCAGTCCGCCTGTTCACGAGCATTGGTCCATGAGCACGCAGGTATTCATGCACGTTGACATGGACGCGTTCTATGCAAGCGTGGAACAGCACGACAACCCTGAGCTGGCAGGCAAAGCCGTGGTGGTTGGCGCCCGTCCGGGACACCGCGGCGTAGTCTCCGCCTGCTCTTACGAAGCGCGGCGGTTTGGTGTCCACTCAGCAATGCCCATCTCCACCGCCTACCGGCTCTGCCCGCATGCGGCGTTTCTTCCGGTGCGCATGTCGCGCTACGCGGAGGTGTCACGGGAGATCATGGAGATGCTTTCCTTGTTCAGCCCGGTAGTGCAACAGCTCTCCGTTGATGAGGCGTTTCTGGACATCACCGGTACCGAGCGCCTGTTTGGACCGCCCCGTTCGCTAGGAACCCAGCTCAAACGCCACGTACATGACCGGACCGGATTGACCATATCCGTGGGCATAGCCGGGAGCCGATACCTGGCCAAGATTGCCTCTGATTGGGACAAACCGGACGGACTCTACCAGATCGCAGCCGGAGATGAGGAGCGGTTTGTCCTTGGGCTGGAGCTGCGGCAGCTGTGGGGAGTTGGCAAGAAGATGCTGGAGCAGCTCACCGCGCTCGGCATCACCACGGTGGCGGAGTTGCGCGGTTTCTCTCAACAAGAGCTGGCTCAGCTCATTGGTACCGGCGCCGCCGCGTACCTGTACTCGGTGTGTCGCGGCGTGGATCCGGGGATCTACTCAGAACGCGCGGCAACTCGCTCGGTCAGCGGTGAGCGCACTTTTCCGCACGACGTCACCTCCACCGCGGCGCTCAACCGGGCGCTGCTTGAGATTGCGCACACGTGCATGTTTCGGCTAATCGACGCAGGCTGGAGCTCTCGCACCGTGACGGCCAAGGTACGGCTGGACGATTTCACCACCTTCACCATGCGCAAAACGTTGCCGCACCCGGTGAGCGCAGCTGAAGAGCTGTACGGGGTGGCGAAGGAGCTGGTTAGGAACAAGTGGGACGGGACAACCCCGGTGCGGCTGATTGGGTGCGGTCTGGGAAACGTGGAAACGCGCGATTCCGGGCGTCAAGGGGAGCTGTTCGCCGGTGTGGACGAGCGGCACCACCGGGTGGAGAAAGCTGTCCTACGGCTCAAACAGGAAGGGCTGCAGGTGACCAAGGCAACC
>CAYTGY010000217.1:0-6173 GCA_964437265.1 uncultured Spirochaetaceae bacterium
ATCGAGCACGCCGTGCATCGCCGTAAACGCCCCCGGGCCGTCGCCTGCACCAAGCGCCTCTCCGACGGCCGGGTCCTGCAATGCGAACGACTGGTCCCACATCTCGATCATCGGGTAGGGGGGGGAGGTGACCACGAGCGCGACGCTGTCATCGGCAATCTCGTTCATCGTTGCTGCGGAGGAGGAGTAGACACGGTGGGTCGTCTGCATGGCTACCATTGTAACCTGAATCCTGGCGCGGTTCATGGATCATTGGCCTCTCGTCCCGGCACGGCGGTGATGGGCACCACGATCATCACTACCGATTCCGTCCCTCATGCGCCGCATCAAGGCAAACCCGTTTCGCGCTCGGCCCGATTTCCAGAAAGCCGTGGGTGGTGGAAGACCGAATCGAAATCCGCCGAATTTGACGGCAGCGGCGACCTAGCGTAGGCTCACATTCCATGAGCGTGAAGAGCATCACCTGGGATCACCGTCGGTTGATCCTGGTGGATCAGACCAAGCTGCCCGTGGGGGTGGTGACCGCGGAATGGTCCACGCGCCGCTGCATTGGAACCTCGGCGAGGTCTTTGACGAGTGAGTGACGTCGAGTCGGAGTCCGTTCCCGTTCCATATCTATCAATTGACGACCTGACCCCGGACCTGCGGGCATACATCGCCGCCACGCCGTTTGATCAGTTCTGGGCCGACGACTGGTCGCCCGACTTCTACCGAGCCCAAGCGCGGCTCGGCTTCATCGCCGTGGCCTCCGAGGGGCCGGTGGGTACTGTCCTCATTCCGGAATTGCAGCAGGCGTATGCGGTGCTGGACTGGGCCGATCTCGCGATTGACCACGGTGTGCGGCGGTTGGTGAGCGGAGATCGCCTGGAACGCGAGCGCGTCACGCTGGTCATCGACCCTGATCCAGGCCTGGTTCTGGAGCAGCTCGCCGCACGCTGGGGCGAGCGGACGTGGCTGGTGCCCGAATATGGTGCGCTCATGCAGAGGCTTGCGACGCCTGCGGAACGCGCCCGCAACCCCGGGTTCCGCATCCTGGGGACGACGCTCTTCGCCGGCGAGCAGGCGATCGCCTCAGAGCTCGGCTATCTGGTCGGGGCCGCATATGTGAGCCTTTCCGGATGCTTCAACCGGGAAGCGCGGAAGTGGAACCACTTTGGCAAGCTGCAGATGGTGCTCTTGGCGCTCCGCCTGCAGTCCGCCGGCGTTGCCTTCTGGAACCTGGGCCACCCCTACATGGAGTACAAAACCGCGCTGGGAGCGAGGATTATCGGGCGAGCGCGGTTTCTGCCACGGTGGGACGTCGCGGCGGTCGCGCCGGTGCCCGACCTCTGCCGCGAGGGGCGGGAGGTGCATGGTGCGGGTGGGCTATTCTGCGGCTATGCACTGTGAGCCAGACTCGTTGAGCCAGGATCTCGTCGAAGTGACGTTTCGCCTCATAAGCGCCCCGTATGATCATATACGTAGCTCACACACTGCGTTCGAACGTCATCCAGGAGTCTCGGGCTTCCGCTCGGTGCCGGAGCCGCGAGTTCACCGTTGACGTCCCGGCCGTCATAATCGCATACTAGAACTGCCATGGGACGCGACAACTATGAGGCGCTCGGTGTACCGTCGGACGCGAACCAGACCGAGATTCGAGCCGCCTACCGACGCAAGGCGAAGGAGCTTCATCCGGACGCCGGCGAGGGAGGCGACCAGGCCGCGTTTTGCGAAGTGCAGTCCGCCTACGACACGCTCCGCGATCCGCAGGCGCGGCTTCAGTATGACCGACACCGCACGGCCGCGCAGCGCCGTTCAGAGACGCGGGCGTGGGAAGCGACTCGCGGGCACCGCCGCGGTGGTTCTGCAGCCCGGCCGCAGACCTCGGTCGGCACGCCGTTCCATATCTTTGATCGATTCTTTACGCGGACACTCGGAGGCGTTGTCGGTACACCGACGACGGCGGAGTTCGATCTCTCGTTGTCACCCGCGGAGGCCGAGCGCGGGGCCACGCTTCGCCTTGCGCTCGACCCGTTCCAGACGGTGATTGTCTCAGTCCCGCCGGGCGTTACGGACGGACAGGTTCTCCGGTTGGTCGTCGAGGGCTGGTTCGGCCGGCGAGAGATCGTCGTCTACGTGGCGGTGGGGTAGCGCGGGGGACTCGATCCGCTCGGACAGAAACACCTTCACCAGCGACTGGTAGGGAACGTCGTTCTTGTTGGACGGCTTCACGTCATCGGCCACGATGAGCGGGCGATTGGAGAACACCTGTTCCGCCTTACGAGGGCTCACCTTGTGCGACTCCCAGTTTTTGTCGGCGTTGCCTTCGTCCCTGTCGAACCCCGTGAACTCCGGAAGCGACACAGACTCCATGTGCACCCAATGTACATTGTGACGATACACAGATTAAGAGTGAGGCGGATGACGTTTTCGCGTAGTCCGTCTGCTCGAGGGATCCAGTGGCGAACAGGGGGCCGGGACTACGTGATAGCTACGACCCGACTCCCTGCCGGGCACGAGGAATGCGCGCCAACTGTTCAGAGAGCTCATCCTCCTGGTCTCGCAGGTCATACTCGCGGTATGCGGTAGTGCCCATCGGGATAAGGAACTCCTCCTGAAGGATTTCACCCGGGGTAATGTTTGGAAGTCTCTCTTCGCTCATCTGCGCTCCTAGTGGTAGTCGACGATCTCGACATCGTCAAGCGTCAATAGCCAAGTTTCTCCGAATACACCGAGAAAGCGACGCGGTTGTAGGCTTCGTGACCGCGTTGAGCGACGGCGAGCTGTGCGCCTACATCCCGCTGCTCGAGGTCCTGCCCGCCCATCGCGGCAGCGGGATCGGCTCGAAACTGATCGAGCAAGTCCTTCAACTTCTCGACGGCCTCTCCATGGTAGACCTGCTCTGCGATGAGCACATGCAACCATTCTACGAGAAGATAGGGATGCACAGAGCCACGGGCATGTCGACGTCGAGATCCGACGCCCCCGACCCATTTCCCGCGATCCCGCACTACGGCCGTTTCAACTGCTCCCCAAGACCACGTGGGGAACATCGAGCAGATGTCGTGTGCCTGCTATTCCTGCTCGGGCTGGTCGCCGAGCTTCAGGTAGTCACGTATAGACGCTGGATTCCGTCGCAGGTCGAGGACGCGGTAGACGATGGTATCCGAATGACTTCGGATGTATCCCAGCATAGAGCAGCAAGGAATCGATGTCCGAGAAGAGCGAGTCCAGGAAGTACACGCCGACTCCCTGCCCGTGACGTGAGTAGAGATCTCTGCCACGCTCGAGATCCTCGACGGCAGACTCAAGAATCTTGAGGGTCATCAGCCCGGACTTCGCAGCCGACGCTTTGCCTCTTCCCAGTCCGGCAGTGACTCGCGATCGAGTCTGCTCGAGAACCTCTGCGTGCCAGTCAGGTGACTCGGGGGCGGGATCCTCTTTCGAGATCTCTTGCCGGAGCGCTTCCATGGCGCGGAGCTTTTCTTCACGGGACATGTTCTTGATGTCAGCGGTCGGTCTCAATCTGCGGGCGTTGACCGCCTTTCCCCGGTGGCGCATATGGCTCAACCCGGGCGGCGCACACAGCCAGGTTTCATGCATACGCTGCCGGAGTTCAGCACCCGCTGAAACTCCAGCAGCGCTGCATTCGTGCTGTACTTGCCATGGTTCGGGGCGATTCTCCTTCCGGTGTGTTCTCTCTGTTACACTGAACTCTACCAGAAAACAGGCTGAAACGCTCCGAACCGTTTCTTCCTTCCTGGGGTCAGTATTCGGCGTCACGCTCCAAAACGAGCATCAACCGGCCTCGCCACCACCGGTTTTGGGGTAAACGAATTCTCGCCCTCAGCCCATCTATCCCCGTATAGTGAGTTAGGGAGAGCGCAAAAGGCTCGTTCGGATCTACGGTACTCAGATGATCACTCGCCCCCGTAGTCGGCCGGGTCCAGGCTACTCCACCGCCAGACGATGTTTGACATCACGTAGCCCGGATCGAGCGGATCGCCCACCTCGTCGCGGTAGGCCCACGGTGCATCCGGGTCCTCGTTCTCCGACGCCCACGGCGAGTTCCCGTCCTGCATCTCGAAGACCCACATTGACCGCTCGATCAGCCCGCCGATCTCGATCAGCTTGCCGCCATGGACAAACCGCGTAGTGCCGCCGTAGGTCGCCGGGTACGTCGGAAGCGTCACCTCCCGCCATGTGATCCCATCGGTGCTCTCGAGGTAGCCTGAGTCGGTTAGGATCCGGATGGAATCCGCGTCGGCTTCTACCCGCAGGGGGACCTCACGGTCGGACCACCACGACGCATCCTCGAGGTCCAGCGGCCGCCCATTATCCATGATCACCTCGCCATGCTCGGTCCAATACTCTTCGGTATCCGGATCTATGACATCAGCGGTGGAGAACGCCGACACCGAGTCCTGACCGTCTGCGTACGCGTAGAGCCATATCCGGTCCTGGAAAACCACGGCGAACCCCACATACACGATGTCAACAAACGCGTAGCCGTCGCCCACGTAGCTTTCGAAGTCCATGGTCCGGGATACTACCTTGTTCTGCACATCGAGAAAGACGAACTGCCCGTGGTAGCTGACCAACGGAAGGTCAGCCGTGTACTCATACGGAACATCGGCGTCTGGCATCTCGACCCAATCGGTTCCGTTGCTCGTTCTCCACACCGAGTCGTGACCGACGTACCAGATCGCTCCCTCGTGCACGAATACGCCCTTCAGATACTGCGCATTCGGTTCAAACGGCAGGTCTACGCCGGTGTCCTCCCAGGCAACCCCGTCGGTCGAACTGAAGATCGTGGTGGATGCAGCCATTTCAACGTAGGTCGTGACCGGGTTGCTCGGATCCGGCAGGATCTCCCATACGCGTCCGCTCTCACCTACATACCCACCGAACGCGAAGAGCGTGCCGTTGAACTCCACCACGTGCGGCCAGGTGGGGAGCGTGACCGTCTGATGGAGCTCGACCCCGTCGATCGGCTCGAGGAGCGAGAACTGCTCATCCATCCGATCCAGGTAGCCAAAGAGGATCGCCGGGTCGTCGCAGCCCACCGTAGCCAGGAGCAGCGTTGCGGCGATGACCGTCGGGGTGATGAATCGGTGTTTCATGCTACTCCTCCTCACCGGTGACCCATTGGAAGCGGTCGGATGCACGGGCGGCGCGTTGCGCCTCGTCGCTGCGCAGCGACAGATAGTCGTGCTCGGCGGCAAGCTCAGGGTCGATCTCCGCAAGTGAGGCGTAGAAGTCGCTCACCGTCCCGTAGTTCTCTCGCGCGTGGTGCGTGCGGGCGAGCGCGAGCAGTACCGACGGGTTGGCCGGCCGCTCTGCGGCGGCTCGCTCGTAGTAGTCGAGCGCGGCCGCATAGTCGCCTCTCGCAAAGGCGATCGTCCCCAGGTTCACCAGTGCCGGCCAGTAGGGCCCTTCGCCAAGCGTTGCCTCGAACTCCGCCGCCGCCTGCTCGTACTGGCCAAAGCCGGCATAGAGCGCACCGATCCGGCAGTGGATCCGCCGCGGATCACGCGCGGTTTGCAGACTCTCGCGAAGCTCTGCCACCGGTGTGAAGAGCTCGGCTTGAGCGAAGTCGGCGAGCGCGGTCTCGAGTGACTCGCGCATCACCGTCGGCTCAGGCAGTTGCGGCAGACCAATCGGCTCGGAGAAGCCCACCGGGCGGTACTCCTGCCACGCCTCGGCGGTTGGGTAGAGGCGTGCGGCACCGCCTGCATGCTCGCGCCACTCTCGCGCCCCGTAGCGCCACGCCTCAAGGAAGCCGGCGTCGAGCATCGTGATCTCCAGCGGTAGCCACACCGCCTCGTCCGCGATGATGAAGTCGTCCGGCCGCGTATACGCACCGGAAACCGCTTCCACAGTCGTGTCCAGCTTGACGGCCATGAAGATGTGGCCGGGAATGGTGATGAATGCCGTGGGAACGCCGAGTGACTCCAGCAGCGCCGCATACAGCACGCTCAGGTCGTCGCAGTCGCCGGACTTGAACCGAAGCGTCTGCCGTGGGAACTGCAGGAAGTCGACGACGGTCGCATCTTCGGACATCGACTCGTATGCGGAGACCGGGTCGATCGAGTAGGTGGTACCAAAGAGCCGGAGCGCTTCGTGGACCGCCATGAGCTTGAGCAGTGCGGGATCGATTGAGGCCGGCGGCAACGCCGCGATCGCCGCGGCGG
>CAYTGY010000218.1:0-6134 GCA_964437265.1 uncultured Spirochaetaceae bacterium
GCTCGGCCACATCACCGGCGGCAAAGACATCCGGGGCGCCGGCACGCAGGTATTCGTCCACAACAACCCCGTCGTTGACGGTCAGCCCCGCCGCTTCCGCGAGCTCCTTCCGGGGACGCACCCCTATGCACAGCACAATCATGTCAAACACACCGCTCTCTCTGATCATGCTGACGGCGAAGCCGCCCTTGCCGCGTGCTTCAAAGGAGAGAATCTCCTCCCGGAAATGGAGCCGAACGCCGCCACCGCGCAGTAGGTCCTCCAGGATCTCCGCCGCGCGGGCGTTGAGCTGGCGTGGCATGACCTGGGCCGCGGTGCCGACCATGGTGACCTGTTTCTTCATCTTGCGAAGTTGCTCGGCAACCTCCACGCCCAGCACACCCATGCCGGCCACCAGGACTCGCTTTGCGCGCTTGGCACTCTTGGTGAGCCGTTGGACATCTTCTGTGGAGCGGACCACAAAGAACGCCCCTTCTTCATGCGCCCGAATCACCGGCGGAAACCGGGGAGTGGAGCCGGTGGCCAGGATCAGCTTGCCGTACGCGATAGTACTCCCGTCAGAAAGCTGTATCCGCCGTTGGTCCGGTTCCAGCGCGGTTGCCGTCGCCCCGGTACGAAGATCGATTCCCAGCTGCCGGTACCAGTCCACGTCCTGGAGCTGCCACTGGCCCGGATCAAACCCCTCCGCGATGTATTTGCTTACTTTGGTGCGGCGATACGGTTCAACCGGCTCTCCGTTCAGCAGCAACACTGACACGCCGGAACCACGCTCGGCCGCGGTCCGCGCGGCGCTTACCCCTGCAATCCCAGCACCAACTACTACGACGTCCCACTTCTGCATGGGCACCTCACTCTTGTCCACAACCCCGTGATCGGGTATACTCGCCTGCGCTGAACAATACCCAATTCTCCGGCTATTTTCCACCGTTCAAGGCAGGTAACTATGCCCCGATTATCCGTCCCCTACATGGGACTCGAGCTCCCCACTCCTATCATCGTTTCAAGTTGTAGCCTGACCAACACGATCGGCAGCATTACGCGTGCGGCCAACGCCGGGGCAGGCGCCGTCGTGCTCAAATCGCTCTTTGAGGAGCAGATCGAACACGATTCTCAGGCGGACCAGGTAGACATGAGCATTCACCCGGAGGCGGAAGAGTACGTTCGGCAGATGAGTAAGCACCTGGGCCCTTCGCGGTACCTCGAGCTGATACGCGAGGCCAAGCAAACGGTTGAGATTCCCATCATCGCCAGCGTCAACTGTGTGAGCAACCGCTGGTGGGGTGACTATGGCCGGCAGCTGGAGTCAAGTGGTGCGGACGCCATTGAGCTCAACATGGCAATCATGCCGCGAAGCGGAAACGAGGGGGCGGATGAGATAGAGTCCCGGTACCTGCGGATTGTGGACAAGGTGCGCCGCAACGTATCCGTTCCCATCGCAGCCAAGATCGGCCCGTACTTCACCAGCCTTCCGCAGTTCGCCTCGCGCCTACGAGAAGCCGGGGCCTCCGCCTTGGTCCTGTTCAACCGCTTCTACCAGTTGGACATTGATACAGAGAAGATGGAATTGGCTCCCGGATACCAGTACTCCTCACCCCATGAGATCCACACCAGCTTGCGCTGGACCAGCATTCTCTCCGGGATGGTTGGCTGCGACATCGCCGCATCCACCGGAGTCCATGACGGCGACGGCGTCATCAAGCTGCTTCTTGCCGGCGCGGCGGCAGTGCAGGTCTCCTCGGCGCTCTACCTCAAGGGGATGGACACCATATCAGAGATGGTTTCCACGCTTTCTTCATGGATGGACCAGAAGGGATTCGCGGAGATCCAAGCGTTTCAGGGCACGCTTAGTCAGGATGTGAGCGAGCACCCCGAACGCTACGAGCGGCTGCAATACATCAAGGCGCTCACGGGTCTCTCCTGAGCAGCGCCGGCTCCACCGATTCAAGCGACGAGCCGTCGGCGGGCTCCCCTCGTCCGATGAGCCGACGGAAGAACAGCACCACGGCGTCCCACGCCGTGCGAAGCCACCCGCCCTCTTCCACCGTTACCCCGGCGATCAGCGGCACTTCAGACATCACCGTCCCATCAAGCAGAATCTGCACGCTTCCTACCACCGTGTTGGCCGCAAACGGGCCGCGCACCTCGCGGTGCATCTGAATCCTGCCGTCAAGGCGGTCCTCCGCTCCGGGGGGATGCGTAACCACCAGCGGTGCCGCGGGGACCGGAGTGATGCGCGGCCGGTCACCGCGGAAAATGCGGATTGTATCCACCGGTGGTACTGAAAAGCGCGACTGCGTGAACGACCCGAATCCGTACTCCAGAAGCGATGCCGCCATCTCCTCGCGCCGGCGTGCCCCGCTCACCGAATCCGGCGCATCCACACCCAGGACAACTGCGACAAGTCTGCGTCCGTCACGCTTGGCAGTTGCAACCAGACTGTATCCGGCTTCCTCCGTGTAGCCGGTCTTCAGACCATCCACCGAGGGATCCTCCCGCAGGAGACCGTTCCGGCTCCGTTGCTCAATTGGCTGCGGGCTCTCCGGTCCGGTGATATTGTGCGGCTGTGGGTACGTGAAGCCGGCCCGGTTGTAGAGCCAGTCAAGAAGCTCCGGAAACACTGTCAGGTGGCGATAGACGAGCTCCGAATATCCGCGCGCGCTGATCCGGTTCCGCGGGCTCAGGCCACTCGGCTCAACAAAGAACAATCCCTGGACGCCCTCGGCCGCAACCTCCCGGTTCATGCGCGCCGCAAACGCCTCAACACTGCCGTCGAGCAGGAACGCGAGCGCCACCGCTGCATCGTTCCCGGAGGGTACCGCAAGCCCGATCAGCAGTTCACGGACGGTCAAACGCTGGTCCGGCGCCAGGAACATCAGCGATGAGTGTGGCGGGACGCTGGTCCACCAGGACGGCTCAGGTGGGACAAAAGAGGCGGCAAGATCCAATTCGCCGCGATTCACCGCCAGCATGGCGGTGTGTATTGCCACCACCTTCGTGAGACTGGCGGGTGGAGTGGAGAACTCCGGGTTCTCTGCAAACAGTACCATCCGGCTCTCCATGTCAAACAGCAGAGCGGAACGAGCCTCAATGGCCGGCGGCTGCGGATAGCCGGATACCGAACCCCAATTGGGCGCAATCAGAAGCTCGTGGGCAAACGAACCCGTACTGAGAACCAGCAATAATCCAGCGAAGCAAAGAGATCCGTGGTGATTCACACCTACATATCGGCTACCCCCGCCGGAGTGTCAAGGGTGCAGCGCTAGATCGCCGCAATATGCCAATGCGAGTGCATAACTATCCATTCCGTGGTCGGATATGGTATGGTGGCGGCTCAAGAGGACGTGCATGGCATTTGATTTCACTACCAACGTATTCGACACAGAGACAATCACCCTGGCGGGAACCACCGAACGCGTGGTTCGTGGCGGAAGAGATCGCTTTCGGTTGCTCGAGCGAGCATTTGCGGGCATCACAACGATTGGCGTCATTGGCTGGGGCTCTCAGGGACCGGCGCAGGCGCAGAACCTCCGGGATTCGCTCCAGGACACGGATATCACGGTATGTGTAGGCCTCCGCGCGGGCTCAGGCAGTTGGGCACGGGCGCAAGCCGCCGGGTTCACGGAGACCGGCGGCACTCTGGGAGAGATGTTCTACGTCATCTCCCGCAGTGATCTGGTGGTCTTGTTGATCTCAGATGCTGCGCAGGCCGCGCTCTACCGTGACATCTTCAAAGCCATGAAGCCGGGGGCCACACTGGGCTTGTCTCACGGTTTTCTGCTTGGCGTCATGAAGAACGACGGTGAATCGTTCCCCTCCACCATCAACGTGGTGGGCGTCTGCCCAAAGGGCATGGGCCCAAGCGTCCGCCGCCTCTACGAGCAGGGCCGCACCGTCAATGGAGCCGGCATCAACGCCAGCTTTGCCGTGGAGCAGGACATTGACGGCAGAGCCACAGACATTGCGCTTGGCTGGGCGGTTGCGATTGGCGCACCGTATGCGTTCATGACCTCGCTGGAGATGGAGTACCGCTCTGATATCTTTGGAGAGCGCGGAATCCTGCTTGGTGCGGTCCATGGTATTGTGGAAGTGCTCTACCGGCAGTACACGGCGGGCGGCGCCACTGCGGAAGAGGCGTTCACTCGCTCGGTAGAGTCAATAACCGGACCCATCTCCCGCACAATTTCCCGCGACGGGATCCGTGCCGTCTACGAGCACCTGGACGACGCAGGCAAGCGGACCTTTCGCACCGCCTACTCCGCCGCATACGCGCCGGCCATCGCAGTCTTGGCGGAGATCTACGATGAGGTCGCCTCTGGAAACGAGATTCGTAGCGTCATCCTGGCAGGCGAACGTGCGGACCGGTTTCCCATGAACACCATTGACAATACGCCAATGTGGAAGGTGGGAGAAACGGTTCGGGCAGCTAGACAGGAAGCGAGGATTCCCATGGATCCGTTCACCGCGGGAATCTACGTGGCCACCATGATGGCTCAGATCGATCTGCTCTCCGAGCGTGGCCACGTCTACTCGGAGATTGTCAATGAGAGCGTCATAGAGGCGGTGGATTCGTTGAACCCATACATGCACTTCAAGGGCGTGGCGTACATGGTGGACAATTGCTCCACCACCGCGCGCCTGGGTTCCAGGAAGTGGGCGCCGCGTTTTGACTACGCGATCTATCAGGATACCCTCCCCACGCTCGCCGCCGGACACGGGGAGGACCCGGGTCTGATTGAGGCGTTTGTGAACCATCCGGTACACGAAGTATTGTCCACGCTCAGCGGGTACCGGCCCAGCGTAGAGATCGCCGTACAGTAAGGGCCCGTCGATCGTCGTCGGTCTCCGGCCGGCGGCGATTTTCCACCAAAAGCGCCGAACTTCCTCTTGCCACAATCCGAAGCTCGATATATAGTGTTCTAATGCGCCTGAGGGTGGGTCAGCTGCACTACATATGGGGCATCACCAAGACCATCTAGCGTGCGGACGGTCCGCTCTCAGACGGGTTGGGCTTGTTGGTGTGCCCGGCGGCAAACAAGGATTGTGAATGCGGTGCCCGCATTGTGGAAACGTAGAAGACAAGGTTGTTGAGTCCAGAAGTCTTGCTGGTGGGACCGCCATCCGGCGCCGCCGGGAGTGCGCGGACTGCGGCTACCGGTACACCTCCTACGAACGCATTGAAGAACGCCCACTGATGGTGGTCAAGAGCGGCGGTCACCGGGAGCAGTTCATACAGGAGAAGCTGGAGCGGGGAATACTCCAGGCGGTCCGCAAACGGCCGGTGAGTCCTACCCAGGTAGAAGAGATTCTCATCAGCATAGAGGACCAGGCGATGCTTGAAGGCAAGGTGTCGCATGAGGTGCCGTCACGCAGGCTGGGAGAGATGGTCCTAGAACGGCTCTACAAGCTTGACCGCGTTGCGTACGTTCGCTTTGCCTCGGTCTATCGCAATTTTGAGAACGTTGAGGAGTTCCTCGCGGAGATCGCGAGACTGAAAGAACAACAGCTCGAACCTTGAGGAGGGGGGAGGTAGATGAGCAGAGATCTGTTTTCAGCGGACTGGCACGCATTTCTAAATGGGGAGGTCAACCCACAACGCGTCGGAATCGAGCACCAGGTGGTTCGCCACGTTATCAAGCGAAACGGAAAGACTGAGAGCTACAATCGGGAGAAGATCCGCGGCGCGGTTCGCAGCGCCTTTGATGCCGTGAGTGTTGCGTACACGGAGGAGCGCTTAGAGACGCTCCTACACGCGGTGGAATCAAAGCTGGTGGAGTTCATGGCGAGTCGTCACCCGAACTCCGCCCCGGCGATTGAAGAGATCCAGGACATTGTTGAGACGATCCTGGTTGAAGCGAACGAAGTCAAGGTAGCCAAGGCGTACATCATCTACCGCGCGCGGCATGAGGCGCTGCGTGACACGCGCCAGTTGATGCTTGACATCAACACCACCATGGACGGCTACCTGTCGCAGTCGGACTGGCGGGTGAATGAGAACGCCAACGTGAATTTCTCACTTGGCGGCCTGATTCTGCACAATTCCGGTACTATCACCGCCAACTACTGGCTCAAGAACATCTATCCGGAGGCAATCGCGAACGCACACCGCAACGCGGAGT
Source organism: uncultured Spirochaetaceae bacterium (assembly GCA_964437265.1). GTDB lineage: Bacteria > Spirochaetota > Spirochaetia > DSM-27196 > SLST01 > CAYTGY01. The sequence goes on from CAYTGY010000218.1 coordinate 6,117, forward strand.
TCCATATTCACGATCTGT
>CAYTGY010000219.1:0-5780 GCA_964437265.1 uncultured Spirochaetaceae bacterium
CCAGACCGGCCCCCAACAGCCACTCGAGCATTCGCTGGTCCATACGAAATGCCGCCGCGGCGAGCAGGCTTGCCTCATGGAGCGGATCAATCACGTCAAGCGGGGAACCGAACTGGACCAGTAGCCGCGCGACCTCAAGATGCCCAAGAGCCACGGCCAGGCGCGGATGCTCAGCGGCCGGTTCAATGCCGGACTCAAGGATCAGAGAGACAACCTCCGGCGAGCCGGATCTCACCGCCAAGGTGAGGTCCTCCGCCATGATGGTGGCGCCGTGGCCCCCGGGGGGTCCGGACAGAAGCACCAGAAACGCCTCCGCGTCGCCGGCCTCTGCTGCCGCCGCGAGCGGGCGGAGCCGTTGGCCGCGCCACTGCTCGTCGCCGGCCGCATCCGGGTCGGCGCCGGCCTCCAGGAGCATCCGCGCCACCTCTAGGTGGCCAAAGCGAACCGCCGCGGCAAGCGGTGTCTCAATGAAGCCGGTGTCCGTCGCCGTATCCGGATCCATGCCGGCATCAAGCAGCGCCCGGACAACCTCCGAGGCGTTTCGCTCAGCTGCGGCTACCAGCGCGCTCTTGGGAACCGGGTGCAGCGGCACGCCGGAATCCACCAGCAGCTCGATCATTGCCACGCTTGCGTACCGGGCAGCCAGGTAGACCGGGTGCTCCATAAAAGCGCTCAGGCTCTCCGGATCAACCGTCTCCGCCATGCGACGCCCGTCTATGAGGAGCTGCGCCACGTCCAAGTGGTCGTTCCGTACCGCAAACAGAAACGTGTTCCACCGGTCGTCGTCGTACGCATACGGGTTCGCACCGGCGTCCAGAAGCGTCGCAACCATAGGCGCGTCGCCGCGGGCGGCGGCGGTGGACACCAGTGGTCGGGTGTTCGCGTACCCAATGTTCGGATCCGCACCTGCGGCCAGAAGTGCTTGCGCCGCTCGGACGCCGCCGTTGGCAACCGCCGTGCGAAGCGCGTCGTCCAGCCTCGCGGCATCCAGGCGGCGGAAGTGGTATTCTCCAACCACCGCAAGCGAAACCGATGAGGCCGCGTTGTCCCGGTCTACCGTCGGGTTCTGCCGTCCGCCGGTCCGCGCGGAGACGGTCCTTCGGACGTAGCCGCGAAGCTCGGAAGCGGAGATCAGCCCGTCCAAGTTAGCGTCTGCTGCGCCTCCAGAGATCGCGCTGATCACGGCGGCGGTGAAGTACCCATTCTCCGACTCATCGAACGCCGCCGGCTCATAGGAGAGCTCACCGCCCTGAGACGCCGAGAAGAAGACCGCGCCGGTCCGTGGAAAGACGTCCCGTGAGACGAACCGCGCCTGACCCAACAGACCGGCCGCCGGCGTGCCGCCAGTAGCTGCCGCCGCGGCGTTCTCCTGGCGAGCCACGGTACTCGTCGCGCCGTCGGTGGCGCCGAGTGACAGCCCTCGCACCGTGCGGGCGCGTGCGCTCCGGTCTCCGAGTGCGACGGTGGCGGCAAGCAGGATCTCATCGTCCAACTCGCCGGACTCGCAGGTGTCCATGAGCACCAGACGGTTGAGTGCGGGTGTTGACGCGATGAGGTTCTCGATGCGGCTGAACGCAACGGCGCTTGCCGGTAGATTCTGCAGGTCCGTCTCGTGCGTGAGGAAATAGTAGGTGGGCTCCTCGGCCCGATCGTACATCCCATGTCCGGCCAGGAATACCACCACCGTGTCCTGCGGCCGAGCCCGAGCCAGGAACGTCTCCGCATCGGCGAACGCGCTCCGGGTGCACGCACGGTCTGCATAGGTCCGGACGTGCCGCCCGGTGAAGCCGGGCATCTCTGTAACCAGGGATCCGAGGTCGACGGCGTCCTTCGCCGCATAGAGAAGATCAAGCCGGTCATCGGCGTAGTCTGAGACGCCGAAGCCCACGAAGTAGATGTCAGGAGGCTGTTCGGACCGCGGAGCCTTGACCACGTGGCGCGCAGGGAGAGATTCGGTACCGGAGGGGTGAGCCATGGTGACCTCAACCACAGTGCGGCCGGGCAGAAGCGGTACCTCCTGCGTGGAGTCAACCGGCACACCGTTGACCCGGACCCGCGGAACGGCTGCCGCAGGTGTTCCCGGTGCAGGTACAATCCGAAGCGCTGCGCTTCCGGAGTCCGGTCTGCCGACGTATACCAAGGGAGGGTCGAGGTCGCTCACCTCCCGGATGTGCAGACGTACGTAGTCGGCGAAGGCGTCTACCGCCATCAGGCCGTAGCGTTCCACCGTGGAGGCATCGCTGCGCAGGTAGCGGTCTCCGTGCCTGCGGTAGACGGCCTCGAACCTTCGCCGCTCATCCCGGTTTAGGCCGGCAAGCAACACGGCCGCATCGTGCTCCGGGATCTCTATCGGCAGAAGATCCGCCTTCACCAGCCGGGATCGCTGCTTCCGCGCAAAGTAATCCAGGCTTGCAGGTGCGCCGACTCCCAGGGCGGAGGCGATCAGATCCGGTCGATTGGCGTGCAGCGCGAGCTGGTCAAGGCTGCGTGCGCCCTCTTCAGGCCGGCGGGGATCGATGTAGACTCCGAGTGCGTCCGCGTTTGGGCTCCCGTCGAAGATTCCCTCCGGATCGGTGATGATCCATTCCTCCTGCGCCAGGGCCACAACGGCCCGCGCCCCGCTGGTGAGCGAGACCAGCTCCAGCGCGTCTCCGCGCGCCACCACAGCAATATCATGCTGCGCGTCGTATGAGATCGCGGCGGATGGCGCTGAAGCGCTCAGCGTATGCTCGGCTACCACGGCGCCATGTTCGTCAAGCACCAGCAGGAGCGGCTCGCCCCGCGCCGCGGCGATGATCCGGCCGCTTCCTGCCCAACATGCCGCGTCCACCTCCTCTTGCAGCGGGACGTGGAGGTTGGGAGTGCCTTCTGTGATCAGATGGAGCACCGAGTTCCCGTCCAGGACGAGCAATGTGCCGTCGGGTGCAAACGCTACGGCGAGGGCGGGCGCGTCAAGCGCGATCCCACCGGTTATGCGCGGTGATCCAACCGGCCAGACGGCTATCTCCAAGCGTCCGGCCTGGAGCGAGGCGGTCTGTGTACCATGCGTGCCCCAGAGGACCGCCACCCGGTCACCGCGGTGGTCCAGTGTGGCCTGGAAGTAGCGGTCGGCATCGCTGAACCGTAGCCGTGCCGGCGTCTCACCTCCCACGCGGAGGTACTCGAGCTCCGGAGTGCGGAAGGGGCGCTTGGGATCTTGCAGTTCCCAGACGGTCCCCACGCCGGCGCGTCCCCCGATGAGTTGCTCGGCACGTTCGACGACTGACCGGTCGGCTCGGACCAATCCGAACCGATCCGGTTTCACCGTCTCCTCTTCGAAGCCCTCATACCCATAGTCCTGCCGGTTACTGCCCTCCGCGATCAGCGCGTAGTACTCGAGACCGTCCCGGTGGTAGCCCACCCAACGCGCAGGTTGGTCTGAGATGTGATGTACGGCCAGGTCGTCAAGGGTGACCTCGTAGACGCCCTGGTCGGTCGCAACCGCAATGGCCGCCTCTCCCGTGGCCACCGCGATGTCTGCAATCGATGCAAACGTGGTACCCCAGCTCGGGGGCAAGACTTGTGGAGCTTCTTCGGATGATAGAACGCTGATTCGGCCGTCTACGGTGCCAACGGCGATCAGTGGCTTGATTGGGTGGGCGGCCACTGAAGCGTAGCCCAGCGTCTCGAACCCGCTCAACCCGAGTTGTTCGAGCTCGATCTCCCACTGCTGCGCGCCGCGTCTGCTGAACGCCTTGAGGTAGGTTGGCGCGCGGTCTGTTGTGGTGATGATGCGCATTCCGTCAGCCGTGAATACGAAGTCGTGCAGGAAGTACGCGTTCGCCGCGCGCAGGAAGGTGCGCGGCGTAACCTCCGGCCCGTACTCCCAGGTACCGTCATACGGATACAGGATTGCGCCTCCCTCTATCCCGCCGGTGGAGAGAAACGCTCCGGTTGGATCGGCGGCTATCATCTGGAACTGCATTCCGGATTCGGAGAAGACCGTGCGTGTAGGGAGCCGGTCCAGAGACCTGATGACCAGGGAGGAGTAGTGCCCGTCGTAGGTCGCGGCCACAGCGAGCGAACGGCCGTCGGGGGACATTGCTATGCCGAATGGGCGGCCCTGCGTTGGAATATCCTCGGTATCCCCAAGCGTGTAGTCCATTGAGCGCAGGCTCTCTGTTAGGACGATGATCCGCCGCTCTGAGTGGCTGACCGCCACGTCGTATGCGTCGTCCGTGAGCTCAGTTGCCTCCGCGGACAATGAGCCGTCCACGGTGTAGACGCGAAGTGAGGGTCCGAGCCGGCGCTGATACCACGGTTCGTCTCCGAACAGCTCCTCCTGCTCGTAGTCGCCGAGCCGCAGATTCCCCAACGACTTTCGACTCGTTGCGGCAACAAAGCGTTCCTCGCTGAGAAACCGGACGGTGCTGACCGGTGTCCGGAAGGCGTATGTGGTGCTGACCAGGACGCCGTCGGCGGTCCAGACCTTGACCACCCCGTCTGCATCACCGGAGGCAAGCAGTGTGCCCCGCGGTGACCAGTCGAGCGCCAGGACCGGCGCCCGGTGGCTTCCCTGCAACACCAGCTGCGTTGCCCCCTCGCCGCCGGCGCCGGTCTGCTGCGCCGCCGCGTTCACACCCAGCACCACTACCAGAATCGCGACAAACCACGTACCACGCATCTCTCGCCCGTGCATTGGACACCCCCACCGCTGATGGTATTCCGGTGAGCCGGGGTGTCAAGCGCAGGCGATGGAAACTGTTGCACGTGGGCTGCCGTCTCAGAACGCCATACGCCCCCACGACGGCTGCGGGTTCGGCTCGAGTCCCAGGAGCTCACGACCGCGACGCACGTAGTAGCGATAGAGGTCGAGCGGCGTGCCGTTGGGGATGCGGTGGTCCAGCCCGAATACCACCCCGCCTTCGCGCATCAACGGCTGCATCTTGTAGGCGAACTCCGCATCAATCGCTTCTTGTGATGTTCCCGTCTGAGTCGAGCTGGTAGAGCTCCGCTTGGGCGCCCGCGCGTGAGCCTACCGGCGGTCCTCCCACCGATGAGACCTCCCTCCAGGCGGCGTGGTAGTAGGGACCGATGAACTCGTCGATGATGTTGGGCCCGACCAGCGGACCGCTCTTGCCGGCGAAATCCTCGTGGATACCGAGCTGGTCCACGGTTGCCTCCGCGACGATGCGCGACAGGATCGCCCGGTTGAGCGCCTCAAAGGTGGCGAGCATGTCGCGGATCAGCTCCGGCCGCGTGTAGAAGGAGGCGCACGCTTCTTCATCTCCCATCAGCTGCCTGATCTCGTCGTAGCCACCCGGAACGTCTGCCACAATGAGCGCGCCGTTCTCGCGCGCGGTGCGTGCTTCGCCCGCCCACCCGTCGGTGAACCGGGCGCGGTCAAACCGGTATCGCGGTTTGATGCGAGCCCAGTCGGCCTCGTCGTGTACCGGGTAGTCGAGCGGTAGCGGCAGCGTGGCTCTGCGCTTCGGGAGCTTCATGGTGCGGCCCATCCCGTCCCGAAAGACCCGACTCTCATCGGTCTCCTCCAAGAGCTCCTCCGGCTCGCTGGGCCAGAAGCCCGGAGCTACGGCCACACGGTGCCGGCGAACGTGGTCGAATCCGAAGGCGACAAGCTCGATCTCCGCATCGCTCGCACCCTGTGTCCGCCATTCGTCTTCCAGCCCAACGAGCGGGCCAAAGAGCTCTGTGAGGCCCCAGGCGGACAGCTCAGTTTCGATTGATGAGAGGACGCGGTCAAGGCGCACCGTGCTTGATTCGTCCACGAGCGTGAAGTC
>CAYTGY010000219.1:5790-6132 GCA_964437265.1 uncultured Spirochaetaceae bacterium
GTCATGAGCGGCTCGCGGTGCCTTCTCGGAGGCTGTGGAAGATGCGAAGCGCCGTTCCACCATAGAACGCCGCTTGCTCAAAGAAGCCACTGCGCCAGAACCCGAGCAACGCAATCCCCTGGACTACCTCCGTGAGCGCGTGGTTCCACTCGCGTGGTGTGACCGGCGCGTATGCGTGGAGCAGGTCTTCGAGCGCCTTGTTCATTGGACAAGTCCCCCATACTTCTCCAACGTTCGCCGCAGGAACCTAACCGCCGGTCGCTTGTAGTGCTCCGCGCACTGGTCAAGGACGGCCGAATCGAGCTCCATGTCTGAATCCAGTCGCATGAGGAAACGCAAAAG
>CAYTGY010000220.1:0-6095 GCA_964437265.1 uncultured Spirochaetaceae bacterium
CGGACGCTTCAGAGAAACGCCGGTCTGGGATGCCCTCTGCAATCAGGTCTATGTACGAGCTACGCGTGAACCGGCGAGTCCGGTCAAATGCAGAGCCGATGCCCCAGGTGCGCGCCCCGAACTCCACGCGAAGATAGTCCGCAATCGCTCGCGCATCAGCGTTCGCTCGCTCACGGTCTCCGGGAGCAAAGTGGGTCTTGCGAATGTGTGCAAGCAGCACTGAGCGGTCCATGGCCCTGAGTATACGCGGTTCGACACGACGAGTCAGGCACGACGGCCCCCCGGACACCTACGTAATTCCCCCTAACCTCGCACGCAGCGCGGTTTCAGTAGTTTCCCGAATAGCGCCCATCCCCACGAGCCGCTATGGTTCAGCCATCAACCACACGGGAGGTAGCCATGAGTGCGATTCAGGCGGATCAGTTAGCAAAGACCTATGAGAACGGCGTGGTGGGGCTTCAAGAGCTCTCGCTTTCCATTGAGCCCGGAACTATCTTTGGGCTGCTGGGCCCAAACGGCGCCGGTAAGTCAACAACGGTGCGGCAGAAGCAGGTAACGCTCGAGGAAGCGTACTTCCACTACGTCCGAAAGAACGGTGACGCCGCAACGGAAAGGAGTGAGTATGAACTGGTCAAGAATTAGGGCGATCGTACGCAAGGATCTCAAGGAGATCAGAGCAAACAAGATGGCGGTACTGCCGATGGTCATGGTCCCGGCAATCCTCTGTGTCGCGCTGCCTGCGGCAGCTACCGCACTCGCAATGGGGGCGGATGTCGCCATGATCAACGGCGCGGCGTTCCTGGAGAAGATCCTGCCGGCGTATCCGGTTCCAGCCGACATTGCGAGCACCGCGGAACGGATCGTGTACGTGTTTCTGAACTTCACGTTCGTCCCGTTCTTCATGCTGGTCCCCATCATGGTGACCACCGTGATCTCCGCCAACTCGGTGGTGGGTGAGAAGGAGCGACAGACACTGGAAACCCTGCTCTACACGCCGGTAACGAACAGGGAGTTCCTGGTGGCAAAAGAACTGGTAGCGCTGATTCCCGCCCTTGGGATAGCCTTCGCATCCTTCGCGGCGTTCTTTGCGACGGTGAACCTCATCAGCTCTCTGGTGGGCGGCTATCTCATGATCCGCTCTCTGATTTGGATTCCGGCGATGCTGCTCCTGGTGCCGGCGGTCAGCGGGCTCGGGCTCTCCTTTAGCCTTCTGGTATCGCTCAAGTCCAAGAGTTTTATGGAGGCGCAGCAGTCCGCAGGTCTTTTGGTACTACCGTTCATCCTGTTGGTGGGTGTCCAGATCAGTGGATTGGTCATTTTGAAGACGATCTATGTGGTGGCACTTGCTGCCATCCTGTTCACCATCACCTACCTGCTCATAGCGCGAGTGGGACCCCGCTTCCACCGCGAGCAGGTGATCGGGACATTGTAGAAACACGTCAAGAAGACGTGAGCTGCTCCGGCAGCCGAGGCGCCCGCGGCCACGGCTGCCGTTCCTTGCACCGAGCGGCCGCTCGGGCTACTATGGCCGCCATGAACGGAATCGCATGTGCCGGCAACTGGATTGTGGATCAGATCAAGATCATCGATACGTGGCCCCAACAGGGAGAGCTGGTAAACATCCGCTCCTGGGAGTGCGGGATTGGCGGCTCTTCACCCAATGTGCTGACCGACCTTCAGAGCATGGGGTTTCCCGCCGCGTCGCTCGCGATTGGCTGCGTGGGTGATGACGCCTACGGAACGCTCATCCTGAACCACTGCTCCAAACACGGCATTGACACCTCAATGATCCGGGTGATCTCCGGAGAGAGCACCAGCTACACCGACGTCATGACGGTGGCGAGTTCAGGCCAGCGGACCTTCTTCCAGTACCGTGGCGCGAACGCGCTCTTCACCCCGGAGATGATAGAGATGGAGCGACTGACTGCCGCGGCGCCAAAGATCTTTCATCTCGGCTACCTCCTCCTGCTTGACGGGATGGATGCGGAAGACGCTGAGTTCGGCACTGCGGCGGCCAGGCTCCTCCACACGCTCCAGGAGGCGGGCATTCAGACCAGTATCGATGTAGTCAGCGAGGCCGGCGATCGCTTTGGCCGCATCGTAGGCCCCGCGCTCAAGCACACGGACCATTGCATCATCAACGAGTATGAGGCACAGCGAGTCACCGGGATCACGGTCAGGAGTGAGGATGACGCGTTGGACCGCGCCGCAATCGAAGCCGCCGCGGGAAAGCTGCTGGAGATGGGCGTGGCCCGAACCGCCGTGATCCACTGCCCGGAAGGTGGCCAGTGGGCAGACACATCAGGCAACCGGAGCTGGATCGCCTCGCTCTCGCTGCCGTCCGACCTTGTGGTGAGCGCGGTCGGAGCCGGCGATGCGTTCTGCGCCGGAGTGCTGTATGGGATCCACGAGGGATGGGACCCCGAACGGTGCCTCACGGTGGGAAATGCAGCAGCGGCGATGTGCCTCGGCGCCAAGAACACTACCGATGGGGTGGGATCGCTTCAGGAGATAGAGGCGTTCGCGGAGCGCTACCGGCGGTAGATGCTGTTGACAGCTGCACCCCGGGCGGCGGACAATCTACTCATCATGGCGAACTTCGACATCGACATCGACCGCGTCAAGGCCTTCCTCGCCGAGCGGGAGCGGCGGCGACGGCGCGCTCTTGCGAAGCGGCTGGAAGCCGCTCAGCGGGATGCGGCCGTGATCATCGAGCGCCTGAAGCACGAGCTCAACCCTGTTCGCATCTACCAATGGGGCTCATTGGTCCACCCCGAAAACTTCAGCGAGATTTCGGACATCGACATCGCGGTGGAGGGGCTTTCCGGCGCCGCTCAGTACTTCCAGGCACTGGGAATCGCCATGGAAGAAACGGACTTCCGCGTGGACATCGTGGAACTGGACAAGCTCGACACGGAGAACCGCGAGGAGATCACGCGACGAGGACGCCTTGTCTATGAACGATGACAGCAAGCGGAAGGAGCTGATGAGCACCGTCCGCAAAAACTCCGCAACCCTGGACTCGCTGTTTGACCAGCTCACACGGGCACTCGAGTCGGAGATCCAACAGCTTGGCCGTACATCGACATCCGCACTTATCCCGGCTGGGCTGCTGGAGAACTACTACACGTGCCTCGAGACGATCATGCTCCGCGTCTCCCAGTACTTCGAAAACAGCTTGGCCGCTCCGCGATGGCATGCTGATCTCTTGGACAAGATGCGGATTGGCATCGAAGGTATCCGGATCGAACTGTTCGACGACCAGACCTACTCGCAGCTTGTGGAACTGTTGAAGTTTCGGCACTTTCGCCGGTACTACTTCGAGCTGGAATACGACTGGGATCGAATCGATTTTCTAGTGTCGGTTCTGAAGAAAGCCCACCCGAGAGTTAGAGGCGGGATCGAACGCTTCCTCGCCTTCCTTGATGAACTCGCATAGACGGCTCCGGGTTCCACGCAGTAGCAACGCGGTACCCGCGCCAACGGTCTCAGACCGGTACCGCCCGCCGGCTATCGGTCGCCCAGCCTGATCCGCGGGTTGAGCAACGCGAAGAGGAGATCCGCGACCAGGTTTGCGAACGCGTAGAAGAAGACGACGAGCACGGAGATTGCCTGCAGAACCGGGAGATTCTTCTGCGTGACCGCGGTCACCAGCAACGAGCCGATCCCCGGATAGTTGTAGACATTCTCAATCACCACCAGACCGCCCATGAGCCACCCGATTGACAGCGCGATGACCGCAATAGTGGGCAGCAATGCATTGCGCAGGACGTGAGAGAACACCACCCGGCGCCACGGCAGCCCTTTGAGCGCGGCGGTGCGTACGTACGGCTTCTTGAGCTCCTCCAACATCCCCGCGCGTGTCATCCTAGTTACGTAGCCAACCAGGACCAGGCTTGCGGTCAACGCGGGCAAGAGCAGCAACCGAAGCCACTCAATCAGCGATTCGCCACCGGAGACCAGTGAGGTCGACGGGAACCACCCCAGAGAGAGCGCAAACACGTTAATGAGCACAATGCCGGTGACGAACTCAGGAAGCCCGACCACGGAAAGTGATGAGACCGAGATTGCGGAGTCCACCCACGTGTTTTCGCGCAAGGCGGCGACAACGCCCAAGATCAGCGAGACCGGAATCACAATGAGGAGGGTAAGACCCGCCAGACGCAGCGAATTCACCAACCGTGCCAGGACCAGTGGGCGCACCGGCGGCCTACCCGCGGTATATGAGCGCCCCCAATCCGCGCTCACAAAGCCCCCGAGCCAGTTGACGTACTGCATCAGCGCCGGCTGATCCAGCCCGAACTCCTCATTGAACTTCTCCACAGCCGTGGGGGACGCGTCCCGCCCAAGCACCAGCCGGGCAATGTCTCCGGGAAGCAGATTGGTCAGCGCGAATATGATGAATGAGGTGACTACGAGTGTGAGGATCAGAAGAAACAGCCGACGAGCGATGTAGCGGATCATCGGCCACCCCCCGCGGCACCAGGTGGTCCCTCTTCTTGCATCCGGAGCAATTCGTCAACAGGGTAGTGGCAGCGAATCTGGTGCCCCGCATCGTCCATCCGCACCGGTGGTGCCTGTTCCTCACAAATGTCCCCAATCTTCCGCGGGCAGCGGGTGTGAAACGGGCACCCGGACGGCCGGTTGCGCGGCGACGGCACCTCTCCGCGCAGCGTGATGGGACGATGCCGCACCGACGGATCCGGAACCGGCGCCGCGGAAAGCAGCGCCTCCGTGTACGGGTGTGAGGGTGGGTTCATCACTGCGGAATTGTCACCCTGCTCCACTATCTCTCCCAGATACATGACGGCGATGTAACCGGCCAGGTATCCAACCACGTCCAGATCATGCGAGATGACGATGTAGGAGGCGCCCTCGCGCGCTCGTAAGTCCATCAGCAGATTGAGAATCACCGCTTGTACGGATACGTCGAGCGAAGAGGTAGGCTCGTCGGCTACGATCAGCGCGGGGTGAGGCGCAAACGCCCGAGCAACCGCAACCCGCTGCTTCTCCCCGCCACTCAGCCGCTCCGGCCGACGGCCGGAGTAGTCAGCCGAAAGCCCCACGGATCCCAGCAGCGCTTCAACCCGTTCGCGGATCTGGTGCCGTGAGGGCTTCTCCGTCCCCAGCTTCTTGATGGTACGCCCTATTGTCTCGCCCACGGTTAGGTAGGGGTTGAGTGAGTCATCAGGATTCTGGAAAACGATTCTGAGATTACGAAGGGTCTCCGGGTCCCGATCACGAAGCCGCATGCTGATCAGCCGGTCCTGCAGACGGATCGTCCCGCCATCCGGTTCGGTGAGCGCCAGCAGCGACCGCGCAAGGGTTGTCTTCCCGCTTCCGCTCTCCCCCACCAGTCCGAACGTCGAGCGCTCGCGAACGCGAATAGTCGCGTCGCGAAGTGCTTGCACAAAGACCGGAGGTCGGCCAAGAAGCTGGTTCACCAGACTCGGCTCACCAAACCGCTTCTCCATTCGCTCCGCCTCGAGCACCAGCCTCCGGCGGGCCGGGGTGGGCTCACGTTCACGTGCGGGGTTGTAGAACAGCTTCCTGCCGCGCGTGTCAACCTGGTCCCAGTGCCAACAACGGACCGTCCGGCCGTCACCTATCTCCTCCAGCGGAGGCTTCTCACTCCGGCATCGCTCGGTCGCAAGCGGGCAGCGGTCGGAGAAGGCACATGCGTCAAGACGCGCGGCAAGCGATGGGGCAACACCCTGGATGGTTGGTAGCCGCGACTCGTCACCGACGGCAGAGCTGGGCAGACACGCCAGGAGACCCGCCGTGTACGGGTGATGGGGATCGCCGAACAGCCGGCCCACCGGCGCACTCTCCATGACCTCGCCCGCATAGAGCACGGTCACGTAGTCACACAGCTGCGCCACGGCACCCAGATCATGAGACACGTAGAGCGCCGCAGCCTGCTCCTCTTTGATCAGATCTCGGACAAGATCCAGAATGACCGCCTGGGTGGTCACGTCCAGTGCGGTGGTGGGCTCATCCAAAACCACCAGATTTGGCCGGGTGCTGAGCGCCATGGCAATCATCACCCGCTGAAGCATTCCACCGGACAATTGGTGCGGATAGCGGCTGGTCAC
>CAYTGY010000221.1:0-6081 GCA_964437265.1 uncultured Spirochaetaceae bacterium
GAAGTCGCTCATCCGGAGCCCGGCTTGCGTGAAGAGGTCCTCCAGGACGTAGGGCATGGTGAGCAGCGACGGACCCGTGTCGAACCGGTAGTCGCCGATCCACTCGCTTCCGGCCTTTCCGCCGGGCAGCGCCTGCCGTTCGAACACGGTGACCTGGTAGCCCGCGGCGGCCAGACGAATGGCGGCGGAGAGACCGCCCAACCCGGCACCGATGACAACAACACGCAGGCTAGATCGGCTCATGCCCAGCTATGACCTCCCGGTAGAAGTAGAAGCTGTCCTTTGGTAGCCGGCGCTGGTCCGTGTAGTCGCAGTAGATGATACCGAAGCGTTTGGTGTATCCATAGGCCCACTCAAAGTTATCAATCAACGACCAGAGAAAGTAGCCGCGCAGGTTCACACCCTCCGCAATGGCGTCCGCGCAGGCACGGAGATGCTCGCGGATGTAGCTGATCCGCTCAGGATCATGCACGCGCCGCCCGCCGTCGCGGAGCTGATCCGCGGCGGCGCATCCGTTCTCCGTGATGTAGAGCGGCAGTCCCTTGGTGTGCTCTCCCACCCAGCACAGATGACGGTAGAGGCCACGCGGGACAACCGGCCACCCCATGTCCGTGGTGTGGTAGTGTACCGGGACCATCTTGAACTGCTCGGGATGATTGGGGTCGTAGGCCGCGGCGGACTCCGTGTAGTAGTTGATCCCCAAGAAGTCGATCTTCTGACTCATGACCTCCATGTCGCCGTCTTCAATGGGTAACGCTACCTCCGGATGCGCGTCCAGGTGCCGCTGCGGATACCCCAGACCAAGGAGCGGATCCAGGAACATCCGCGTGTCCTTGTCCGCGGCTCGGTCTGCGGCCTCGATGTCCTCCGCGCGCCGCGTTGCCGGCCGGGGCGTGGACATGTTGAGCGTGGTGCCAATCTCCCCGGCATACCCGCCTGCGCGGAAAGCGGCCACCGCCATCCCGTGTGCAAGGTTGAGGTGATGGATTGCGCGGTACGCCTTGTTCCGGTCTCGTATGCCCGGCGCATGCGTACCGGTCTCATACCCCAAGACGGAGCTGCACAGGGGTTCGTTGAGCGTGATCCAAAAGTCAACACGGTCGCCAAGCTCCGCAAAGCACCGCTCCGCGTACTCCGCGTACCGGAGCGCGGTGTCACGTTCCGGCCAGCCGCCCGCATCCTCGAGCGGTTGCGGCAGGTCCCAATGGTAGAGGGTGGCCGCGGGGCGGATGCCCGCCTTCCGTAGCGCGTCAATCAAGCGCTTGTAGTAGTCCAGCCCCGCCTGGTTGACGGCGCCGGCTCCGGCCGGAATGATTCGCGGCCACGCCAGCGAGAACCGGTATGCGGTGACGCCAAGATTGTGCATCAGGGCGATGTCTTCGGGATACCGGTGGTATTGGTCGGTCGCCACGTCTCCGGTGTGCCCGTGGATCACTTTGCCCGGCGTGCGGCAGAAGGTGTCCCAGATGCTGGTTCCACGGCCGTCCTCGTTCGCGGCGCCCTCAACCTGGAAGCTTGCGGTGGCCGTACCAAAGAGAAAATCGTCGGGGAACCTGCTCATCTGCTGTACTCCTTCAGTTTGGGGGCGATTGTAGATAGCGACGCGAACTTCGTCCACCTGAAAATCACGACGCGTGCCCCGGAGATCGGACCGGCCGCTAGATCAGATCCGTGAACCAGTCAAAGGTGTAGGTGGTTGCCTCCGCAATCCCAAACCCAATTCGGAACGCGAATGCGCTCGCAGGCTCTGCACCGCCCGGGATGGTGAGCCGCAGCGAGGGTCCGTTCCACTCCCACTCAACCGGACCGTAGCCCAGCAAACGGACCACAAGCCGCGCACCTGAGGCACGGGCTGCCGCGTAGCCGGGAAGCTGCTTCATGTCGATCTTGGGTATGGTGAGCGTCAGCCGGCGCGGGTGGCCACGCGTGATCACGTACAGTGCGTCGTCGGTGCACGTGTACCGCAGCTCAATACCCTCCACGGTGGTTGCCCTGGTCTGGCGCCAGGCGCGAGTGCCGTAGACAGCCTGCGCGTTGACGCGTAGCCAGGCTCCCAGTGACAGCAGTGCGCTCAGGCGCTCCGTGGGAGGAGCGCCGTCTTCGTCCGGGCCCAGAACCAGAAGCGTGTTTCCGCCGGCGGCAACAATGTCCGCGACCACCTGGATCAGCTGGTCGCCGGTGGGTGCGTTCGTGTCTGCTACGCTGTATGACCAGGAGCGGCCCAGCGGGACCGCCGCCTCAAACGGCGGGGCGGGATACGCCGCCGGCGGGTCAAGCGGGTCTACGTCAATGGTGACGATGTCGCCGGAGCGGAGGTCAACACCGTGCTCGGCGGCGGCGAGGCCGGGCGAGCGGCGTGCTCTGCCAACGGAGAAGCGGCCCGGCGTTCCCCAGCGATCATTGGCCAAGCCGTGCGGCACCGCCTGGTGGTAGTCGCGCAGCAGCGCCTTCACGTTCACGGCGCGCGGGACGCCGGTGTCGTTCCAGAGTATGTCCGGCTCATAGCGGGTGATCAGCTCACGGTAGTGCGCCTCCACCTCTCCGGCCAGCTCACGGTCCGCAACTCCGGCGCGAAGCGCATCTTCCACGGAGGTGATGGGCTGCCCCTGGTGCTGCCAATCCAGGCGGCCGGAGTAGTACACGCCAAAGCGCAGTCCCAGCTCGCGTGCGGCAATCGCCAGGTCGCCAACCAGGTCGCGCGGCGCCGTGAAACCGGGCCGCTCCGGGGGGACTTCAGAGGGCCACATGAGGAACCCGTCCGGTTGCTTGGCCACGGTAATCAGGTACCGCGCGCCCACCTCCTTGGCCAGCTCCGGCCACACTGAGGCGTCCCAATCACTCAACCCGTCCGCGAATCGTCGTGCCATCCGGTCATAGCCAAAGAATCGGCTGAGGTGCCTGTTGTGGTGCTCGCGAACCGCGGATCCGCTCTGCCGCAGCCCGTTGAGATACCAGGCGCCCTCCGGGTGATTGCGATAGAACGACGGGTCGGTTCGTGCCGCGGCGGTTCCCGGCGGGGCGCCAAACCCTCCCAGCGAAGGCACGCCCCAGTAGAACAGCAGCCCAACTTTGCCATGATGAAACCATGCCGGTATTGCGCGCTTCATTCACGAACCGCCTGGTGAATGAGCTCCACCACGCGTTGGTGCCGCGGCGCACCAAGCACCTGGTGCGGGTCAGTCTGCCGCGTGCCAAACGGTGCTATCAGCCCGCGGCGCACCTTGAGGCGAAGAAGGCGCGCCGCGGAAGCCGCCACACGCGACTCGCTGATCTGTCCGTCGTGTACGGCGGCGAGGATTGCCTCCCGTGCCGCCGGCGGGTCAAAGGGCTTCAGGACGATGTCCACGCCGGCGGCGACAGCCCGTACGGCAAGCTCATCCTCCGGAAAGTGCTGCGTGAGGCCGCGCATGTTCACCGCGTCTGAGATGACCAGTCCCTCAAAGCGTAGCTCCTCGCGCAACAAACCGTTCAGCAGCTCCGGCGCGAGCGTTGCCGGAAGGTCGGTTCCGGTGATCGCCGGCAGCGCAATGTGCGCCGTCATGACGCCATCCGCGCCTGCGGCAAACGAAGCCCGGAACGGGACCAGATCAACGCCTCGCAACCGGTCAATGCCGGAGGAGACGGTGGCCTGCGCGTCGTGCGAGTCCACGCTTGCCATGCCGTGGCCCGGAAAGTGCTTGACCACGGCACTCACCCCCGCTGCCTGCATCCCGGCAACCACGGCGGACGCCATCTCCGCAACGGCGATAGCCGCGGTCCCGTAGGCGCGGCCGTGACGGCCCATGACGCTGTCCGCTTCTCCGGTGTCCACGTCAACAACCGGTGCAAAGTTCATCACAATCCCCAGCGACCGCAGCTCCGCCCCAATAACGGCACCCAGCTCCCGGGCAAGCTCGCGGCTACGCGCCTGGCCCACGGTAACGGCCCGAGGAATCACGGTGGCCGGTAGACCGCCGCTGGTGTTCAGGCGAGCCACCAGCCCGCCCTCGTGGTCGGTGGCAATGATTGGCGGGATGGTCGCGCTATGCCGGATCTCTGAGATGAGTTGGTGGGTCTGGTCAAGCTCACGGATGTTCATGCCGTAGAGCACCACGCCGCCGGGGCTGACCTGCCGTAGCTGCTCGCGCTCGGTATCGGTGAAGGTAGTAACCGGCGTGCCATCGTCCCGGAACTCGAAACTCATGAACAGCAGTTGCCCCACCTGATCCTCCAGCGTCATCTGCCGGAGAAGCGACCGTACCAGAAGGTCCTCCAGGCCGGGCAGGCGTCCGGGCACACCCAGCGCCACGGTCGCCGGTTCCACGGCGGCGGACGCGGTGGCCGGTCTCCACGCGGGCTCAAGCAGGACGCAGGCTGCCGGGAGCAGCGTGCACAGAAGCGCGGTCAAGATTGCGATTATGCAGGGCGGCGGCGGTGTAGTGCTATGTGAATTTCGGCGTACAGAAAAGTGCACAGCTCGCCGACATGCCCGCGAAGACTGATGCAATGGTCGGGCTATCGTATTGGCAAGAAACAACTTATGGGAATTGCTGAAGAATGCTGCGGATGGCATATATCTTGCTATATAAGTGTGTACTGCAGGAGAGCGGTCCGCCCGCCGCGCATCACGAGTATACCCAGGGAGAGCGAAAAAAAGCAATGGACAAACTGCTTCAGACCGTGGCCGTAGTTGCCCCAACAATTCGCGAACCGGGGATCTCGGAAGCCGCCAAGCGAGAATTGGTACGCAAATCGCTCCACATGCTGATCGCTCTGGTTCCCTCCATGGCAAATGCAATTGGAACCGCCACCGCAATGATGCTGCTCGCCGCCGGGACGTTGGTGTACAGCTACGCTGAATCGCTGCGACTGAGCGGCCGGAACGTGGTGCTGATCTCCTGGGTTACGCAGATCGCCTCACGCCCGCGAGACCGGGGCCGCTTTGTGCTGGGGCCTATCACCCTGGCAATTGGGGCCATGCTGGCACTGCTACTCTACCCTGCACCGGCAGCGACTATCGCCATCTATGCGCTCGCGTTCGGAGACAGCGCCGCGTCGCTGGTTGGTTCTACCGCCGGAACCGTGCGGCCGCAATTCCTCTTTGGCAAGAGCCTTGAGGGGAGCATGATGTGCTTCGCGGCGGTGTTCAGTGTGAGCGCCCTGGCAACAGGCGACGGTTTGACCGCATTGATCATTGCCCTTGCGGCAACCGTGTTGGAAGCCCTACCCACCAATGATCTGGACAACATCCTGCTTCCGGCTGGAGTAGGTCTGATCGCCAGCGTGGTGATGGTCGCCTGACCGGCGAGGCATCCGCGTCGTCCCCCCCAACAGAATCGGTTCACAGGAGAGACTCAGGACTACCCGTATCAGTACCACAGGTAGTAGAGACGATTCGTCCAGGCATAGATGACAAGTCCGCCAATCAGTAACCCGCCACCAACCACGGCCGTAGCCATTGTGGGCACGTACATCAGGAGACCGCGTCCCACAACCACGGTCGCCACGCAGGCGGCCAGCAGGGTGCTGTCGTCCCGAACCGCCCGCACCGCACCAAACACGTAGTTGATGACCGTCAGCGCCCAAAGCACGGAGAGCAGTATGTCCAGGCTCTGACCCATGCCAACCCGGTGCATGAGCAGCGGGGTGAGCTCAAGGGCATCAACGGGCATGAAGTAGACGATTGCGAACGCAAGCAGCAGGAGAAAGGTCAGCACGCTGCCCACCCGGGCATAATCAGTACCGGCGGCATACAGGCTGGCGGTGAACAGTGAGAGGGCACCCAACACGTGGCCAAACCGAAGCGCCCGGGAGACCAATGCCCCAAAATGAAGCGGGTACTCGCCGGCGACCAGGATGTACTGCACCAGACGCAGCTGTTCCACCGCCAAGCTGATGACAAAGACGGCAACAAAGAGGATCTCCGGCGATGCCGCGCGGCGAAAGAGGCGCTGGAACACCACCATGCCCACAAACGCGACCATGCCCAGCCCCAAGGCTACAGCGAGCGCCACGAGCGGCATGGTGGGCTGAGACGACCATTCCCAGAAGAGCCAGTCCATGGTCTCCGTGGCGATCCGAAGCACCGGATCGGGGTCTACC
>CAYTGY010000222.1:0-6060 GCA_964437265.1 uncultured Spirochaetaceae bacterium
CGTCCTCAGGCTGCGGGGGCCACTTGGCCGACCCTCCCACCGGGACCACACAGTCCTCGCTGAACGAGCCGTCGCCCTTGAACGAGGTGGCCACCAGCTCGTTCTCCTCGTGCCCGGCGCGTAGCACCACCGCGGCGCCACCGGCTCCGATATCAAACATGAAGGATGTCTCCTTCACGCCAAAGTCAATCATGTCCGCGTTCCGGTAGCCGCTTACCAGCAACACCGTCTTGTATCGCTCATTTGCCACCATCAGAGAACGAGCTACTTCCATTCCAGCCATCATGGAACCGCACATCGCTTCCATATCGAAGGACCACGCGCGATGCGCTCCCAACTCGTGGGCGACCTTTAGGCCCGCCAACCAGTTCGGATAGTCTTTGTGCTGTGCGCCGTTCCAGATGACAATGTCAATCTCTTCCGGCGAGACGCCGGCCTGCTCAATCGCCGTGCGGGCAGCCTTGATACCCATCGCACTGGTGGTGTCTTCCGGTCCCGGGACCGGCTTCTCCTGAACGCCAAACTTCTCACGGATTACGTCTTCAGGTATGCCGGACTTCTCCGCAATCTCCGCGGCCGTCAGCCGCCCGGGTGGCGTGTAGGTTCCAAAGCCGGCTATTCCTATATGGATCATCTCTATTCCTCAAGTCCGCGAGGCGGTCGATTGTCGGTAGGGATGTCCCTCCTCTGGAGGGACATCCCAGAAATCTCAGCGCGCGTTAGTTCAGAATGTCTTCTATTGCCTGAAGCGGCCGATCAACAGCCCACGAGGGGCCGCCATCGTAGGTAGCCTTCAGCAGAGACATCGCCTGCGTTCCCACGCGGCGTCCATCGGAGAAGTCCAGCGTTCCACCCATGGGGATGTTCACCGGTGATTCTTCCATCGCCGCCACGAACGTATCCCAGGTCAGCGAATCCTCCCCAACGCGCTCGAGCCCCTGCACAAACACCGCGGCCGCAATCCATCCGGCCTGGGCGTAGGGATTCCCGGCGAGCGCCGGGTCGATCTTCGAGACTTCCGCCACGAACACATCGAGGTCTTCAACGGTGTTTCCCTCTGCGTCGGTAACCTGCAGCCATGCGTTCGCGTAGACGTCAAACGAATTGAGTGCTTCCTTGACGCCTTCGACAAACGTGGGGGCCGCGTTGACATAGCTCGTGATAACGGGAGCCGTGTTGCCGGCGGCCGCCAGCGCCTTGATGGCAACTTCAGCCGGCACCTGGTTGGCGGCTACCAGAACAACGTCTACATCCTCGCTCAGGATGGTCTGGGCTGCCGAGCTCATGTCGCTCGAGTCCGGAGACACCTGCGCACTGACCACGGGGATATCGAGCATGCCGGCCCGAAGCTCAATGCCCGCAAGCAAGCCCTTGCCGTCGTCGGCATTTGGATAGATGACGCCAATCTTCAGAGCGTTGAAGTCCGACACCGCGCGGGCCACCATGACCTCGCCCTCAGCATCATAGATCGGCTGAACCGGGAATGACGCGCGTGCGCCGTCCTCTGCGTCCAGGTTGAACAGTGCGCGATACCCGGTTGCGTAGTAGACGCGAGGGATACCGACGGTGTTCAGGTACTCGAGCGTTGCGGCAACGGTGGGGGTGCCGAAGTGGCCTACGAACGAGAAGATCTGGTCATCTTCAACCAGACGTTGTGAGTACGTGAGGCCCTGGGCCCCGTCGAACTCGTCGTCGTAGTGTACCCACTCGATAGTCCGGCCCGCGACACCGCCGGCACTGTTGACCATGGCGAAGTACGCCTCGATTCCACTGTTGAACGGAACGCCCACCGCGGCAAGCGCGCCGCTGGTAGCAGCGGTGTTGCCCACCAAAACCGTGTCCTCCGTCACGCCCTGCGCGGATTCCACCTCCGCGGAACCGGTCGCGAAGACGGCGAACACACCAGCTGCGATGAGCAGTGCTGCAATCGTGATCCTCTTCATAGCATCCTCCTCTGAAGATTCGTTAGTTGACAAGCCGCAATGCGGCTGTGTGGCAGTTTCAGTGTCCTCCCTCCTTGCCCAGGTACGCCTCAACCAGCTCCGGATCTCCCTGGAGCTCGGATGCGGGACCGGACTTTACAATCTGACCAACCTGAAGGACGTAGGCGAAGTCGGAGATTCTGAGTGTCTGCAATGCGTTCTGCTCGACAATCAGGATGGTGGTTCCCTCGTCCTGGAACTCCCGAACAATGCGGAAGATGTCGCGGACAATCAGCGGGGCCAGACCGAGCGACGGCTCATCGAGGATGAGCAGCCGCGGTGAGGCCATGAGCGCGCGACCAATTGCGAGCATCTGTTGCTCACCGCCTGAGAGCGTCTGCGAGACCTGGTCCTTTCGCTCCCTGAGCACCGGGAAGAACCCATAGACGCGCTCCAGATTCCGCGCTCGGTCCTTCTTGTCCCGAACCGTGAACGCGCCAATCTCCAGGTTGTCAGCGACGCTGAGCTCACCAAAGATCTGACGCCCCTCGGGTGCCTGTACAATGCCCCGCTTGGTGATGGTTTCCGCTCTCTTGCCGGTGATATCTTCACCGTCAAAGGTGATTCGGCCCCGGGCAGGGGGGACCACCCCTGAGACCGTCTTCAGCAGCGTTGTCTTGCCTCCGCCGTTTGCGCCAAGGACGGCAACAGTGTTGCCCTCAGGGACGGTGATGCTGACCGAGTTCAACGCCTCTATTGCCCCGTACGAGACACTCAGGTCTTTGATCTCAAGCAGCGCGCTCATGTCTCGTCGTCCTTTCCCAGATAGGCTTCCTGCACCTGGGGATTCCTCTGGATTGCCGCGGGCGTATCCATGGCGAGGAACTTGCCAAAGTTGATGGCACAGACGCGGTCACAGATATTCATAACCAGACTCATATCATGCTCGATGAGCAAGACCGACGTGTTGAACTGCTCTCTGATCTGGTAGATCAGAGCGTCGAGCTCCTTGGTCTCTCTGTCGTTGAGACCTGCGGCAGGCTCGTCCAAGATGATCAACCGAGGTTCGGCAAGTAGTGTTCTGGCAATCTCCACCTTCTTCAGAATTCCGTAGGGTTGCCCGGCGACGTAGAAGTCTTTCAGGTTGCGGATCCCCAGGAAACCCAGCACCTCCTCCGCCCGCTCGCGCATCCGCGCTTCCTCACCGCGCGCTCGCGGAGTGCGAAGCAGATGCGTGATCAGCCCGGTGGTGAAGTGGGTGTGAGCGCCAATCAGGACGTTGTCCAGAATGGACAGGTCCGGTACCAGCTCCAGATTCTGAAAGGTTCGCGCAATCCCCTGCGTGACCACCTGTGTCACCGCCAGAGTGCGAAGATCAACGGTGTGGCCGTCACGCGTGAACCGTATGGTTCCGGTGTAGTCCTTGTAGAACTGGGTTACACAGTTGAACACCGTTGTCTTTCCGGCACCGTTTGGGCCGATCAGCCCGACGATCTCCCCCTCACCCACGTTAAAGCTCAGGTGATCTACGGCGCGCAACCCGCCAAAGGTCATGGAGACGTCGTTCAGTTCCAGAATGGGCGTGGTTGCGTTCATGGTGTGCGCCCTCTCTGTAGCCGCGACCACAGACCGGAAAACAGCTTGCGCAGATCATGCCCCACAAAGACGAACCCGCGCGGGTAGAAGAGGATAACCAGGATGATCAGCCCTCCGGAGAAGACGTATGAAATGTCGCCGAGCAGGTCTTTCAGGAAAAGATTCGGCAGGCCATAGATGATGATTGCACCAAGGAATGTCCCAATGATCGACTTGAACCCGCCCACTACCACCATGGCGATGATGAGCAGGCTGACGTTGAGCGTCCATGCGCGCGTGGGGGCATTCTGGAAGTACAGCGCATAGAGGATGCCACCGCCGGTAGCGTAGAGCGTGGCCGTCACAAACGCGATCAGCCGGTACTTGAGCAGGTTGACCCCCATCGCCTGCGCGGCGTGCTCACTCCTGCTCATTGACATGAGCGCCCTTCCGGTCCGGCTCTTCACTAGATTGTGCATCAGCACCATGCACAGAAAAAGGACGACCACAACGATTGCGTAGAGGATACTCCGGTGCGGCTGGAGGATCTGGTTGAGCTCGATAACCCCAAAGAGCTTCACCGCACCGATTCTGATGAACTCGCCGCCAAAGAGCGGAACCGAGGTGTAGATCTGGCGAAGAATCTCACCAATGAAGAGCGTGGCGATCGCCAGATAGATGCTCTCAACCTTGAGCGAGAACAGCCCAATCAGCGCCCCCAACCCACCGGAGATCGCAAGCACCAGAATCACCGACAGCTCAAGCGGCACTCCCATCCGCAGGAAGACGCCCATCCCCAGCGCGCCGGCGCCGATGAACCCGGCAGTGCCCAGCGAGATGAGGCCGCTGAATCCCAAGAGGATATTCATCCCAAGCGCCACCACCGTGTAAATGGCGGTGTAAGCAAAGACGCTCATGGTTGAGAACCGCATCAGCCCCAGGTGCGGGAGAACAGCAAAGAGTAGGAGCACCACGCCCAGAAGGAGGAACTGGAGCACCGGCCGCTCCCGGAGAGCGCGGGCCGGACCACGGTTGTTCTGTTGGGCAGCCGGCAGCTTTGGCATCCCGTTTACACCTTCTTCACGATCTTCTTCCCGAAGAGCCCGTAGGGCTTGAAATACAGGAAGACGAGAATGAGCGAGTAGACGATCACGTTCCCCCAGATGTCCGAGACATAGAACGCGGTGAAGTTCCGCGCGAAGGCGATGATATAGGCTCCGGCCACCGGGCCGGCGAATGTAGTGAACCCGCCCAATACTCCGGCGAAGAATGCACTGACCTGGACATCCAGGAGCATATTCGGATTCACGCTTGCCTGCGGGGCCACAATCAACGCGGCCAACGTGCCCATCATCGCGGCACTGGCCCAGGAGATCATGGTGACCGTTCGCGTGGGGACTCCCATCAATTTGGAGGTAGTCTCACTGATCGCGGTGACGCGGATCGCCAGGCCCCACCGGGTGTTCTGGATGAACCAGAACAGGAATCCCATCAGCGCGAGGCTGACCGCGATGACGAACACGGTGTTGTAGCGCAACGTAGCGCCGCCAATCTCAACACTTGCCGCCGGGATAAAGCTGGGCAGCCGGTACGGATCCACACCAAAGAGGAGTGGTATCAACCCTACGATTACCATGATCAAGCCCAGCGTGATGATCTGCTTTGAGATAGGACTGACCTTGGCCGCCGGCCGGATGATGAAGCTGTCAATGAGCACGCCGGTGACGAATGCGGTTACCAGCGAAGCCAGCGCCACCAGCCAGATGCTCCAGCCCCAACTCAAGAGCAGAATGCCTGCGACATACGCATTCAGCGTACCGATGGACCCCTGCGCAAAGTTGGTTGTCCGACTGGTCTTCCAGATGAGCGCGATTCCGAGTGCCGCCAGCGCATAGGTGCTACCGGTCTGCAGGCTGTTGAACAGAATGCGCAGGATATCTGCCATCATCGCTCCCGACAATCTTGGGCCGACTCACCGTGATGAGTAGTGAATCAGCTCTCACTTTGCATTTTCGCACCCGATTATGGATCTGTCAAGAGGATTGCGCGTGCGTTTGAACCGGTGACGCCCGGCGATGTCCGAATCGTTGACATCTGGTACCCCACTGTGGTACCAGATGGCCATGGATGTACAGGTTTACGCTACCCCAGCAGAGATGGGCGCCGCGGCGGCGCAAACCGGCGAGCGAGCGGTCGCCGGGGCGATTGCCGCCACGGGAGCCGCGACAATCGTGGTCGCGACCGGCACCAGCCAGTTCACGGTCCTGGAACACCTGGCCAGGTCGGGTATCGATTGGTCCAAGGTGACGGCGTTCCATCTGGACGAATACGTGGGTATTTCCACCGACCATCCGGCGAGCTTTGTCCGGTACCTACGCGAACGCTTTGTCTCGCGGCTGCCCGACCTTGGCACGTTTGCCGCCATTGACGGGACGGCGCCGCCCGCGGCTGAAGCTCGTCGGCTTTCAGCGCTGATCAAGAAACATGAGATTGACGCGGCGTTTATTGGGATTGGCGAGAATGCGCATCTTGCGTTCAATGACCCGCCGGCGGACTTCTCCGC
>CAYTGY010000223.1:0-6049 GCA_964437265.1 uncultured Spirochaetaceae bacterium
CACTGCGCAGAAGCTGGGCGATCTTCTCGCTGTCGATCCGGTCGTTCTTCACCTTCCCGCCGTGGATTGCAGAAGCCCTCCGGGCTTCTGCGGGCAGTTTGCTACCGCAAACTGCATGCTTTACATGTACAGCGCGTGACCCAGGACGAACGACTCGGGGTTCGCCCTCAGGTTCTTGTGGACCAGGACCGTGCCCCCCATCGGTGATGCACACGTACATCACGCTTGTGTGCCCGCGTTCCTACCCGGCGATCGTCTCCCGCAGTAGTATTTGTGACGGTGTGTGTAGAAGCGCATCTCGGCCTCCTCCTCGAAACGAAGTGTTTATGAGCGACAGTGGATTATCCCACTGTACCTCCGCGAGGGGGAGGTTTTAATGAGTATCATCGCCCTCGAGTAGTCAGCGGCCATAACAGGACAGCTACTGCCCAAACTCAGTCTTTAGCCCTCTCCGTGGCCCCTCACGGGTCCCTCGACGCTTGAGCCCGCTGCAGCTCAGGGCGGTCGTTATGCAGCCTATGTGCCACCGGCCACCGTGGATGTACACTCTTCGACATATTGCCTATACTGCGAAATGTGGGGGTGCCCATGTACGAGCAGCGCGCAACATTGCTTCGACAGCTCGAAGCGATGCGCGCAAGCAAGGTTCTGCTCTATGTGACCGGTGACAGGCCCGGCCTGGCTACGCAGATACACCCGGAAGTACTGGATCTATTTGTTGATCATCTTGACGGCATGAGCGGGAAGCGCTCGGTCGAAAAGTTGTCCCTATTCCTGTACACCCGTGGCGGCCAGACTATTGCGGCTTGGAGTCTAGTGAACCTGCTGCGCCAATTCGCGGATAAGCTAGAGGTTATTGTGCCGTACAAGGCACACAGCGCTGGCACAATCATTTGCCTTGGTGCGGACACAATTGTCATGACGAAGCAAGCACAGCTAAGTCCGATCGACCCGAGTCATAATGGACCGCTCAACCCACCGATACCTGGGCAGCAACCGCAGAATACGCTTCCGGTCAGCGTAGAGGCGATCAACGGCTACTTCGACTTGGCACGAAATGACCTTGAGATCACCTCCACGACGGATTTGGCGACAGTCCTTTGCACATTGGCAGAAAAGGTCCACCCGCTTGTGCTCGGCGAGACATACAGAGCCAGGTCTCAGATACGCGTGCTCGCGAAACGCCTACTCTCTCAACGAATTTCGGACAGCGAACAGGTCGAGCGGGTGGTGACATTCTTGACGTCGGAGTCCGGCAGCCATGACTACACGATCAACCGCCGGGAGGCGCGCAACGAACTCGGACTGCCAGTCGAAAAGCCTAGCGACGCGCTATATACTGTGATACGGTCGTTATACCAAGACGTGCGCGAGGAACTCCAGCTAAACGAACCGTACAATCCGCATGAGATGTTTGGCACGTCTAGCGAGGTGACATACCGTCAGACTCAAGCTTTGGTTGAAAGCGCTGATTACGGCTCGCATTCGTTCGTCCGGGAAGGCGTCTTGCGCCGCATCTCGGCAAAGGACCAGCATGGATTGCCTCAGGTGCTCATAAACGACCAGATGCAATTCCAAGGATGGAGACATGGCACCGACAATGAACAATGACTCATATCTCTTAGGCTCTACTCAGGCAAGAGACGGAGTCCACTTCACAAACTCAAGCGCCCCTGACGCCTACTCCGCCGCCGTAGTCCTGGAGAACACGATCGTCGGCAATCCGCTCGTGTCAGTCCCGGTCTTCGCCGACGACGATGTCGTCCGCCAGCCACAACTCGACTTGTCCAATGGTCGCCCGTCGATCCGGGAACTCCCGAACTCCAAGTTTCGGCTTAGAAGGCCACTTACTCTTGTTGTGCGATCAATAGAAGACCAGTACGCAGTCGAACTGCCCCAGGTCGAGCTCTATGCAATTGGCGATACTCCTGAGGAAGCACTGCGAGAGATTAAAGCGGAAATCGCCGATCTCTATGACGAACTCCATCGCAACTCGCCATCGAAGCTGACCCCAAAAACGTTCGGTTGGAAACTATTCCTGGACCAATACGTCGTCGCAGCCGATGAGCAGTCGAATAGCAGACTTCCGTGAGGGCGAGATCCGGAGAGCCATCCTAAACAAGGCGCCGCTCGAAAGGATCAACAAAACGGGGAAACACTGGAAGGGCTACATCTACGTAGACGGAGTCCTCGTTGGCAAGGTCAAGATTCCCAACTCACACTCGCGCGTAATGAAGGCGAGCAAGTCAGTCTACATAGCACGAGACCTGCAGCTTACCGCATCTCAGTTCAATGACTTCGTGTCTTGCACTATGAGCGCAACGGACTACTTAACGAACCTGAGTGAGAAATGAGCACAGGCTGCATATCATCGCCCTCGAGCTGTCAGCGCATCTCCATTGAGAGCAAAACCTCCACCGCTCTCTTCTGCGGTACCACCGCCAAGCTGCTCACCGCGCCCTCCCCGCTCCTTGCGCTGCAGCTCAGGGCGGTCGTTCACCGGTTTCCTGGCCGTTAAACTCGGACTGTCGATCGCGAAGGCCGTTCCGACCGACGAGTACATTCTCCTCGAGCGATACGACCGCCGGTACCAGGACGGCAGTCCCGTGCGGCTCCACCAGGAGGACCTCTGTCAGGCGTTGGGTATCCCGCCGTTCCGCAAGTACCAGAGAGAGGGTGGTGTGGGTTTTGCCCGAGTGGTCGATCTGATCCGCGAGCACTCCGCCACGCCGCTTCACGATCTCCGGAGCCTTGTGACCTGGCAGCTTGCCAATCTGATCTTGGGAAACGCAGACGGCCATGTGAAGAATGTCTCGCTCCTGTACGACGGCAGGCAGAGGACCCTGGCTCCCTTCTATGACATGGTGTGCACCCGGGTCTACGATGGGATCGATCGGCATCTGGCGATGAGTATCGGAACGGCAACCGACCCGGGACAGATCGGACGGAGACAGCTCCATGAGTTCGCGCGGGAGATTGGGATGGGTGCGAAGTACATTGTTGGTGAACTGGATCGCATCATGACCTCGCTCGAGCAGGGGCTCGACGACTACGCGCATGAGTTCAGTACTGACTGGGGCGAGAACCCCGTCATTGACCGAGTGTGCCGGACCATCCGGAGGCAGATTAGGCGGACGCGAACGTTGACCGGATGCGGCCTTTGTCGGTGAGGCGGTATTTCTGGTTTCGGCTCGTTGGCTTGTCGGGGATCGTCATTTCGATGAGTCCGGATTCAACCAACGGATGGAGGTAGTTCTGTTGAAAGGTCTTCCAGTGCTTCAACCCCAGATGGTACATGATCTCTCTCGCGCTGCGCGGCTCCCGGCAAAACAGCACAACTTGTGCGGTGACTTGTGCGGTGACTTGTGCGGTCAGGTCGTCGAAACGACTCGCAATACGGTCTAAGTCATTATCCGGTTGAGATTTATCGGGTCTTCCAGCTTGTGCGGTAACTTGTACGGTCGATGCCCGTACCGGTAATCGCACCAGATAATACGTCCGGTCCTCATCGGTCTCAAACTCCGGCAACGGGGATCCGTTCCCCTCCATGCCCCGGAGGATTTTGGGAATACCGGTGGAACGACCCTCGGTAAGCTCCAGCTCTTTGAGAAACTCACCGATCCTGCGGTTGCGGTACCGCCGGGTCACCGCGCGTCCCCCGCGGAGGTCCTCCATGTTGATCGACCGATCGGGTCCGGGAAAGCTCAATACAACGAGATCGTCGGGGCTGATCCGGACCTCAACGGGTTCGCGGATCTCGTAGGAGCGGTGGTATACCGCGTTTATCACCGCCTCTTCTATCGCCGGGTAGGGGAAGTTCCAGTAGCGCTCAGCCTCCGCCCGATCGTCGTGTTTGACCACCGTCTCGGTGAGGTAGTTGCGGCGAATGTAATCCAGCGCCTCCCGGGTCATCCGGGCGAGGGGGCCGGAGAATATCTTCTCGTCAAAGCGATCGCCTCCGGCGCCGTCGGGAAACCATACCACGTCTATCTGCGTGACCGGGAAGAACTGCCGTGGGTCGTCGTTGAAGAAGAGGAGCCCAACATTTTTGGGGAACGCTCGTTCCCGGGGACCGCCGACGATGTTCATCCGACGACCAAGTGCTTCCCGATCCAGCGACCTCACTTCATCGGCCAGATCACTTCCCACCTCCGTCAGGTACTCCGCGATCCGATCCACGGAGAGATCGTCGATCGATGCCTGCTGGTTATAGCGGTCGTCAAAGGGAACCGTCGCGGCCAGGCCGACCAACTCCCGCTCATCGGCGCCACGGGCGCGGACGGTACTGGACTGTTTGCGGATGTAGTACGCCCAGGCGGATTCCTTGTCTGAGGGATTCACCCGCGCCTTGTAGGGCCTCGTTTCTCCACCGGGTGCCCAGATCACCAGGATCGTTTTGTCATCGACGGTACACGGCTCTACGATCGGGTGGTATAGCGGTTGCATGGCTGCGTACCCAAGGTTGAGCAGTTCCTTCTGGATCGCGTCAAGGGAGTCTGGAGCGATACCGACCGGCGGCAACACCGGGCGGCCATTGGTTTCGGCAACACCGATGATGATGTACCCGCCGCCCAGGTTCTGAAAGTCGTTGGCGAAGGCGCACATTGTGTGCAGCACCGATTCAGGATTCCACCCGGCCTTGTACTCCAGGCGTTCCCACTCCACCGCTTTCCCCCGGAGGACGTCGACAAGTGAGATGGGCAGGTTGAGCGCGCCGGACCGGTCCGCCATGATTACACCATACCGCCTCTCCCACCCAAAATGCGAGGGCCGGAGGTCGGCAGGCGGTCTATTCGTGGGCCTTCTCCTTATCGGCGGATCGGCCAGAATCAGGTGACCAACCGGTTGCATCGTTGACATCACGCCGGCGTGAGGCTCATGCCCTCTCAAACAACAGCTTCGCCGTCTCCGTGTAGGGAGCCACGGTGATGCCGTCTACAACGGTCTGCTCATCACCGCCGTACAGGAGCGCGGCTCCAGCCTGATCCGGCACGAGCGACCTGAAGCGTTCGAGCGGTCCGGTCATCTCCGCCGTGTAGGTCGACCCGGCCTTGATCTCGATCGCCAAGGCGCGGCGCTGGTACTCTCTGATGAGATCGATCTCGAATCCTGATTTGTCCCGATAGAACGAGAGCTGCGGCGGTGCCCCTCGGTTGTACGCCGCCTTGAGCGCTTCTATGACAACCATGTTCTCAAATATGCCGCCAAGCAGCGGATCGCGTGCCACCTGCTGCGGGGTCTCGATCTGAAGCAGCCAGGTGAGCAGTCCCGGTTCGGTGAAGTAGATTTTGGGCGTCTTCACCAACCGCTTCCCGATATTCGTGTGATACGGGTGGAGCCGGAACACGACAAACGATGCCTCCAGCGCGGAGAGCCACCCTCCCAGTGTTGCCGAGCTCACCCCGACATCACCGGCAAGAGCGGAGAGGTTCACCAGCTGCCCGACTCTTCCGGCAAGGAGCCGTACAAAGGTCTCGAACTTCGCGATGTCCCGAACGTTGATCAGCCGCTTCACATCGCGCTCGACGTATGTGGCGAAGTACGCGCTATAGAGCTCGGCGGGACTCAGCGACGCGTCGTAGAGCCGCGGAAGGAATCCGTTGAGCAGGATCTCATCCCGCCGCGAGAGGAGGTGCTCTGAGGCGAGCTCCTCCAACGACAACGGGAGCAGGTGGTTGATGCTCGTCCGTCCGGCAAGCGACTGAGCGATCGCTTCGCCAAGGGCCGGCTGATTGCCCCCCGTGAGCACAAACTGGCCGGGCTCATTCTCCTGGTCCGCAAAGACCTGCACCCAGGAGAGAATCTCCGGCTCACGTTGCGCTTCATCGATGATGAGTCTCTCTTTCCCATCGCGAAGGAGGCTCCGTGCATCTTTGGTGTAGAACGCTCGCGTCTGCGGGTTCTCCATATTGATGTAGACATGGTCAGGGAACAGCGCACGCACCAACGTGGTCTTACCCGACTGTCGCGGTCCAAGAAGCGTCACAACCGGGAACCTGCCGGCGCAGCAATTCGAAATGTGAGGGATTGCGGGTGATGGTAAAACTCC
>CAYTGY010000224.1:0-5948 GCA_964437265.1 uncultured Spirochaetaceae bacterium
GCACAAGGCCACCGGGCTGGTACAAGAGAAAAGCGCGCTCCTCCAGAGCAATGACACGAATCGATTGCTCCTCAGAACCGGTAGATGCAGCATCTGCGGCGGTGCCGTCCTCATTGCCGGGATCCGGGCTCAGTTCCACGGTCGCAGTGTCCACCGGTATCAGCAGCTCTCCCCGCCGGCTGCCCGGCGGCGGGAATCGCCCGTTGACGAACGCCTGGCGACGGACCGGGGTCATTACCGCAACGCGCGGCACCTGCGAAGACCCCGCATAGACAAGATAGGTCTCCGGACGATACCGGCTCCGCTCAGCCTCCGCCACCCGGACGCCACCAGCGTCAAAGATGGTCACCGTCTGGTCGCCGTGCTCCACTACAAAGCGCCCGGCGTATGATGAGTCAACCACCAAGTCTGCCTGCATTTCCCCGCCGGCCGGAGCAAACAGCAGGAACGCGGTGAGCAGCAGATAGAGCCCCGCGGCGCTAATGGTCTCGATCTGGGCCATGCGGCAATTGTACCACACAAACGACCCCGCTCGCGCGGGGTCTGGAATAGTCACATAGGAGCCGTCTACTCGACGCTGGACACCGGGATATCACGCGGTTGCGCCTCAGGCACCTTGGGAAGCGTCAACGTGAGCAGCCCGCTGGTGACGGCGGCCGCAACCGCGCTTCGGTCCACGTCTCTCGGAAGCGAGAAACTGCGCCGGAACTCCAGGCGCGCACCTTGGGCAGAGGCGATGGTCAACAGACTCTCCTCCAGCTTGACCTGCACATCTTCGTGCGTCATGCCGGGGACTTCCAGCGTAAGCTCGTAGCGATCGTCCAGTTCACGGACGTCCGCGGCCGGACCGCGTCGCTCCCACGTCGCGGGATTGCCGAATACACGGTTCATCAACTCATCAAAGCTCTCAAGAGCCTGACCGTGGTAGTTCCGTCCATTGCGTACGATATATGCCATTGCATCCTCCTGTTCAACATGTCGTTCAATGCAAAGAATGCAATACGCGTGCCAAGCTCGGATGACCAATCCTAAGTTAATGTATAGACACGAGATACAAACGTGTTGTAGCCGTCGATAGTGACTTGCGGGCACCGTACACTGCTCGCGAAAGCGTCATTCTGATACACGACAGTCCCAAGACGACTCATGTGCATCAAAAAGACACAGATGCCAAGTGCCGGTGTGCAGGAGCGTCTCCGGGTGACTCATCCCGCGAGCTTCTTCACCACCGCAAGAAGCTTGTCCGTGTTGAACGGCTTGACAATCCACCCCGTGGCTCCCGCCGCTTTGCCTTCATCCATCTTGGATGCCTGGCTCTCAGTAGTCAGGACTACGATTGGTGTGAACTTGTAGTCAGACTTGGCGCGTGCCTGGCGAACCAACTCAATGCCATCCATGCGCGGCATGTTTACATCCGTGATGATCAGGTCAAATGCGGTGCCGTCGAGTTTGTCAACGCCGGCTTGCCCGTCCTCAGCCTGTACCACGGCGTATCCTTCTTGCTCTAGTACATAGCTCACGCTTTGTCGAATCGCAGCCGAATCATCTACTACTAATACGTTCTTGGCCATGCTGGCCCTCCCACTGCTCGGTAGTCAGCCTACCTTAATTATGCTTAACAACTCCAATACAATCAAGAGGCGCTGAGATACGCCACAGTCGGAGTTTGTCATGCGTTGACAAACGGAACCCCACCTCTATAATCCGCATAATCCAGATGAAACCAAGCGGTCTCTCCATACAGCTCAAGAACCTAACAGTTTCGCTTCCGGCGTCTCAGACGCCGGAGCATCAAACTCCCGGAACATCTTCGAGCTGAACCGGCGGCTTGGGCAGATTACCAGTAAGGATGGTGAACCATGACTCAGAACATCGGACTCAACATGTACAGCTTGCGCGACCTCTGCGGAGACGAGGATGCGCTCAACAGGACCTTCGCCGCACTACACAGAATCGGGTACCGGTACGTCCAGATCTCCGGGATCAGCAACGTGGAACCGGAGGCGATCGCTGCAGCACTGAAAGCCAATGGGCTCTCCGCCTGCGCAACCCACCTTGGCTGGGACCGGTTCACCGGCGACGTGGAGGAGGTGATCAGGCTCCATGCGCTGTACGGCACCAACCACAGCGCCATCGGTGGCCTACCCGGCGAATACCTGAGCGCAGAGGGGGTGCGCCGCTTTGTGGAAGAGGCGAGGAGCATCCTTCCAAAGCTCCAGGCCGCCGGTCTGGACTTCTCCTACCACAACCACAACCACGAGTTCACTCACTTCAGCGGCAAGACGTGGATCGATTTGCTCTTTGACCAAGGTGCGGATGCGGGCGTCAAGTTTGAGCTGGACACCTACTGGGTCACCGCCGGCGGGGCGGATCCCGCCGAGTACATCTCGCGCTTCTCCGGCGCCATGTCGATTGTGCATGTGAAGGACATGGCGGTCGATCGCGAGCGAAAGCAGCGCTTTGCCCCCGTTGGAAGCGGAAACCTCAACTGGCCGCGCATCTTTGACGCAATCCGAGACGCGCCAATCGAGTTCGTCATCGTGGAGCAGGATGCCCATTACGATGAAGACCCGCTGCGAAACGTGCAGAAGAGCTTCGCGTTCTTGCGCGACGCTGGCTTCAGTGTGCAGTAGCAGCACGGCAAGAGACAAAACCGGACGGTCGCTATGAGCACACCGAACATCGTCTTCATCCACGTTGAGAGCATGGACGGGCGTGCGATGGGATGCATGGACAATGCGGCACTACGCGCCGCGACACCGAATCTGGACCGTCTGGCGGAGAACGGCGTGTTGTTCAGCAACGCTTACTCCACCTGTCCGGTGTGCAACCCGTCTAGAGCCTCGATGTGGAGCGGCCGGTATCCACACGCCTATGATTGCTGGAACAATCATGAGGGGCTCCGTCCCACGGTTCCCACATTCCGCGATGCTCTGTCGGCCGCCGGGTACATCACCAATGCCGTGGGTCCGCTGGACTACACCTACGGCCTACACTCCATACGTGACCGGGTGGGCGCATGGACCCGCGCGGCGGGCGTCGAGCGGCCGATCTGCAGAACCCCGTTGCCGAGCGCGCACGACGGCGAAGTCCACGGCCAAGACCGGACCCTCGCCTCTCGCGTGCTGCGATGGATTGATGAGGTTCGCGACGATGCACGTCCGTTCATGCTCTACTTCACCACGGGATTGGTCCACCCGCCGTACACCGTCGAGCGTCGATTCATGCAGTCGGTGGATGCATCCCGGATCGAGATCCCGCCGACGCTCGGCGAAATCGACGGCGTCTCGCATCCGGCCGATCGCTACACGCGCATCACCAAGAACTGCGACAAGCGGTTCTCCGAACGTCTAGTCGCACAGATTCGCCATCACTACTTCGCGATGATCGCAGCACTCGATGAGATAGTGGGCCGGGTGGTGAATCAGCTCGACGACCAAGGCCTCCTCGAGTCAACCTACCTCATCTTCTCGAGTGACCACGGAGAAATGGCCGGAGAGCATAACCAAATCCTCAAACGCACCATGTACGAACCTTCCATTCACGTGCCGCTGATCATCACCGGCCCGGACGTGCGACGGGGCACACGCTGCGAGGATCCGGTGTCGCTCATCGACATATACCCCACCCTGATGGATATGGCGCAGACGGAGGGCTCGCAGGCGGATCATCGCCCGGCAGGAGAGTCGCTCATGCCGCAGCTTACCGGCACCGTTGCCCGCAGGCGTCCGTGGGTCTTCGCCGAGTACAACGGCGACCGCGCCGTTACGGGCACCTATATGATTCGCAAAGGCGCTCACAAGCTCATTCACCACGAAGGCTTGCCGTCACAGCTGTTTGACGTGGAGCGCGATTGCTGGGAGGAACGCGATCTGCTCGCCCCCGCCCTGCGCGGTGCCGACTCGAAGAGCGCCGAAGCGGAGGGACGCGCCGTTGCCGCAGAGCTCGAGTCGATCCTCCAGGGGGGCATTCCCCGTGGAGAGCCGGCCGGCGAGACGCCGGCGCGGATCGACTCGCGCGCGAAGGCGTACGACCGTGAGTCGTTTCTGGAGTGGCGAGCGCAGGCGCTTAGCGACGGCACGTACGAGCAGACGATGGCACACGTGTACAGCGGATTCGACCGCCAATGCATCGAAGACCTGATACCGTGGCGCGCCGAAGAAGAGGAAAAGATCGCGGCGTGGCTCGATAGCCCTGCCACGTAGAAACGGCCGGGCTGCCCGGCCGTCTGAGTGGTTTGCTTCCGTACTCGCTTGACCGGACGGCGACCTGAGGGGCCGCCGCCGGCGGCTATGCGCCGCGGCGGCCGCGCGGTATACTTCGCCGGATGCCCCAATCCGCGCCACCGCTCAGATCCCGGCGGACTCTCACCGTAGTACTGCTGACTATCGGCCTCGTGGCCATTGTCACCGTTCCGTTTTTCTTTCCGGCCGTCCGCGCGACCGTCTCCCCTGAGAACCTTGCCGGCATCGCCGCTGAGGCAGGAGTATGGGGACCGGTGGCAATTGTTGGCGCCATGATCGCCGCGATTGTGATCTCCCCGCTTCCCAGCGTGCCCATCACGGCGGTGGCGGGCATGGCCTACGGCCCGTGGATAGCGACCCCGATAGCTGCGGTGGGGGCCACCGCAGGGGCGCTGGCCGCCTTCTGCATTGCCCGACGATTGGGTCACCATGCGGTACGGCGCCTCACCGGCGAGCCGGTTGTCTTTTGTGCAGGCTGCCCGGAACGTACCATGGGCGTCTTGGTGCTGGCGTCTCGGCTGGTTCCCATTCT
The DNA here is from genome assembly GCA_964437265.1 of uncultured Spirochaetaceae bacterium. Taxonomy (GTDB): domain Bacteria; phylum Spirochaetota; class Spirochaetia; order DSM-27196; family SLST01; genus CAYTGY01. Next base: position 4,777 of record CAYTGY010000224.1, read on the forward strand.
CTCGTTTGACCTGGTCAGCTACGGGGCGGGACTCAGCACGCTCTCCGCCGGACGGTTCGCGGTGATGACATTCCTAGGTCTCCTACCCTGGACGTTGGTGTATGCAAGCCTTGGCTCTGCCCTCATCCGGCGGCCGGGCCTCACGGCTGCGGCCGGGGTGGTACTTGGCGTGGGCATCCTGATGCTCCCCGCGGTGATCCGACGCTACAATCCGTTTGGCCTGCGTCGCTTCTTTGTCCAGGAGTCGGACAACGGCGGGCCACTGAAGTAGCCCTCCGCTACGCGCGAGAGGCGAGAGAGGCGAGGTCAACCTCGTGCTCGAGCGGGCGCCCGGCAATCCAGTTTTCGAGCTCCCGCACGCAGTAGTCGCCTAATCGGAATGCTTCGCGACCAACGGACCCGGCCATGTGCGGCGTCAGAATACAGTTCGGCAGCGAGTAGAACGGGTGGTCGGCCTCAGGCGGCTCCGGATGAGTGACGTCAAGAAACGCAGTGATCTCTTGGCGTTCCAATCTCCGAACAAGCGCAGATTCGTCTACCAGACGACCACGAGCGGTGTTGACCAGCGTGGAGCCCGTCTTCATGCGCCCAATCAACTCGGCGGAGAGCATCTCTTCGTTCTCTGGAGTATCGGCCGCATGCAGAGAGACCACGTCTGAGCGGCTCACCAGTACATCCAGCGCAACAATTGTGAATCCAAACCGTCGCGCATCCTCCTCCGTGACGAAGGGATCAGCGACGAGCACCCGCACATCGAAGTGCTGGAGCAGATTGAGCAATTGCCTGGTTACCTCCCCAAAACCGACCAGCCCAACAACGGTACCGTTGTACCCGCGCGGGTAGCTCACCTTGTCCACGTGCCAGGCATCCGGTCCGTCGCGTGTCAGGGCGTTGTGTAACGGGATAACATCCTTGAGCGCGACCAGAACAATCCCGAGTGCGAACTCCGCGACCGGACGGGCGTTCACGTGTGAGGCGGTTGTGAGGCGCACGCCGCGCGCGTAGGACGCATCAGTGAGCAGGTGCTTGAGCGACCCAGCGCCGTAGATGAAAAGCCCCGCCTCCGGGCATGCATCCAGCACGGCGCGGGACAGCGGCACCGCCCCCCACCCACCGATGATCACGTCCGCGCCGGTAACCGCCTGCACAACCGCGCCCTCATCTGAGGTGGC
>CAYTGY010000225.1:0-5943 GCA_964437265.1 uncultured Spirochaetaceae bacterium
CGGTGGTAACGCGAACACCCTCGACCGCGTTATTTCGAGCCCGGGAGGACGAGCCGAGCTCGCCGAGCTCGTGCGCGCGACCGTCGGCCTTGACCTGGATACCGCACCGACAGCAAGCGCGGAGCTCCATGAAACGCTCTGGGACTACCTTCTGTTCAGCGAGTTCGCGCTCGACCTTCCCGGGGGCGTACCGAATGAGCTATCGCTCGTCGCCTGCGCTCCCGTCAACCGGAAGGAAGCCGTGTTCGCCGTATGCAACCGACTGCGAAGCGAAGAACGCGATCAGTACCTCGATAACGCCGACCGCGTCCAGCGGAAGTTTGATCTGCTGAACGTCGCAGATTTTATCGATGACTTCGGAATCGTTGATACCTTTGCATTCGAGAACGCCGCGGCGCTGCGACACGCCGTGCGTTCGTTGGTCGAAGGCGCGCCGCAGAGCGCGCGGAAATCAGTCTGGGCAGAGCATGACTTCACGCTTCAGTCCACATGGGAAGTCCTGAGCCTCGCCAGTGGCCTTTTGGAGAAGCTTGACCACTATCCGGCGTCCGACGCCGGATCGGATGCGCTGACGTGGTACCGCGAACCCGGTGCGCAGGTGGACCGCGCGTACCGGTCGTTCGTGCTGAGCTACTCCCGGCTCGAAGACGAGAGCCCGTACGGGGCCAACCTTGCGGATCTCTACGAGCTCGTTGGAGAGCGCTACCGGCAGTGGGTCGGACTCGTCCATGCAAGGTTCGTAAATCAGGTCGCGCACTCCGGCTGGCCGCTTCCCGGGCTCGCGCGCCAGGACCGGGTGTTCAAGACCCACGTCCAGAAGTTGCTCGACGACCAGAAGCGCGTGGCCTACTTTCTCGTCGACGCCCTGCGCTACGAGCTTGGCGAGGCGCTCGCCGAGAAGCTCGAGCCGCCGCTCCGCGTTGCTCGAGACGCCGCCGCGGCGCTCCTGCCCACTAAGACCGCGGTTGGGATGGCCGCGCTCTGCCCGGACGACAAGGGACCCATCTCGGTTGACGCCTCATCCAAGACACTCACCGTATCGCGAGGCACCACCCGCCTGGCGCAGGCGAAGGATCGCGACGGACTGTTCTCCACGCACTCCGGAGACCGCGCCATGGTCGAGACGCTCGAAGAGTGGCTCAAGCGAAAGGACAGCAAGAAGATCGACGACGCGATCCGGCTTGCCGTTGTACGGAGCACGGAGATCGATGCGGCCGGCGAGCAGGTCGACTCGATGTTCCGTTCTGCACTCCAGACCCTTATGGCGCAGCTCGCGCGCGCGATCAAGAAATCGTTCACGGTCGGGTTCGACGTCGTCGTCATCAGCGCCGATCACGGCTTTCTCTTTCTGCCACCGCAGGGCCCGGGCGACCAGATCGCCGCTCCCGGCGGTACGGTCCTGGCGAAGGGCGACCGCTACGTTGTTGGAAAACTCGAAAAGTCGGACGCGCTACTCGCCTTCGATTCCGCGGCTTTGGGCTACGACATTGGCGACAGCGTCGTAGCGTTCCCCAAGAGCCTCGCGACCTTCGGCAAGTGCGGCACCTACCAGCACGGCGGCTTGAGCCTCCAGGAGTCGCTCATTCCGGTCTTGACCGTTGAGCAGGTGGCCTCCGCACCACGACGGAAGGTCACCGTTGCCCTTGAGTATCGCGGCAAGAAGAGGGCGCGTGTCACAAGCCTGACGCCTACCGTGGCGATCGAAGTCGAGATCGCAGGAAAGGCGCCGAAGGAGTCGAGCGGAAGCCTCTTCGACGACGACTGGGCGTACGAGACCGTGGATGTCGCGCTGACGCTCAAGAGCGAATCTTCCACCGGTTCGGTTGGAGAGATCGGTCCCAACGAGTTCCTCGATCCTGATACCGGCTACCTTCGGATCAGGTCCGGCACGCGCACGACCATTCCGCTGCGCCTGGATGACGAGCACCGCGGCGAGTTCACCGTGGACGCGATCGACCCGCAGACGAACAAACGCTACGATTCGCTGACGCTTGACGTCGACATCACGGAGTAGGAGACACCATGGATGCACTCGACCAAAAACTGACTGACAAGTACGCAGGCCGTGTGGTCCGAAAGGATCTCCTCCACGAGATCAAGAAAGGCACGAACGTTCCGTCGTTCGTGCTCGAGTTCCTGCTCGCCAAGTACTGCGCGAGCGACGACACGGAGGAGATTGAAGCCGGTAAACTCGCCGTAATCGAGACGCTGGAACAGAACTTTGTGCGTCCCGACGATGCGAACCGCGCTCAGGCGCTCGTGGAGCAGAAAGGCAAGCACAAGTTCATTGACCGCATACACGTTCGCTACGTTGAGAAGGAGAAGCGGTACTGGGCGGAGATGGAGAACTTCGGCAGCCGCCGTATTGCCGTCGCGCAGAAGTACTACGTGGGAAATGACCGCATCCTCTCCGGCGGTATCTGGGCCGAAGTCACGCTTGGTTACAATGAGATTGAGGACGACGACTACGCCTTCTACGTTGAAGACCTCCGTCCGATTCAGCTCTCACGGTTCAGTTTCGACGAATATGTGGCCGGAAGAGATGCCTTCACGCGAGACGAATGGATCCAGGTGATCATTCGCACGCTCGGCCTTGATCCCGGCAAGATGGACCGCCGGCTCCAGTTTCACTTCCTCGCGCGGCTCTTCCCCTTTGTAGAATCCAATTACAACTTCCTCGAGCTCGGCCCCCGCGGTACCGGTAAGTCGTATGCGTACAGCGAGTTCTCGCCGTACTCCACCCTCATCAGCGGTGGGCAGGCCACTACGCCAATCTTGTTCTATAACAACGCAAAGCAGAAGATAGGTTTGGTGGGCTTCTGGGACGTCGTTGCCTTTGACGAGGTTGCGAGCATTCGGATCAAGGACGCCGATTCCATTCAAATCATGAAAGACTATATGGCTAACGGCCGCTTCAGTCGTGGCAAGGACAACATCGCCAACGCGAGCTTCGCGTTCGTGGGTAATATCGATCTCTCAATATCTCAGGTTGTAAACAGCACCCAGCACGATCTCTTTGCGCCGTTGCCTAAAGAGTTCGACCTTGCGCTCATGGACCGATTTCACACGTATCTCCCTGGGTGGGAGATGCCCAAGAACACGAGCCAGCTCCTGACCAACCAGTACGGCTTCATCACCGACTACCTGGCCGCCGCGTTCCGCGAGCTCGCGCTCCATCATAACCGAATCGACTGGATCAACAAGAACATCCGGCTGGGAACCGCTATTGAAGGGCGCGATGAGCGGGGAGTGAAGAAGACAATTTCAGCTTTGCTCAAGATTTTGCATCCGGTGGGCGAACCGTCGGGTGAAGAGCTCGATGAGTATCTTGCCTACGCTATCGAAGGTCGGCGTCGGATCAAAGAACAACTGAACAAGCGTAAGACCGATGACGAATACGCCAACATCGCGCTCTCGTTCGTGCTGTCGAGTGGAGCCGAGCAGGTCGTGTGGTGTCCGGAAAGCAAGAACGCCCAGGCGACGCAGCAGCCGGCACGACGAAACATAGACGGGAGCGCGGCTGCCGTCTCTGCGGAGCCGCCGGCCGCACCCGTGGCTGAGGCCCCCGCGCCTGCCGGTCAAGCAGCTGAACCTGACGTTGTTGCCGAGACGCAGCCAGATGTAACCCCCGAACCGCTCAAGGAACAGCACTACCGCATTCACTACGGTGACATAGGTCGTAGTTATGATTCAATACTGGGCGACTATCTGGCTGCCGGCTCCAAGCGCGTGACGGTGGAGGATCCATACATCAGAATGAACCACCAGATACAGAACCTCGTCCGATTCTGCGAGACCGTGGTGAACCGCGCCCCGGCCAAAGAGATTCATCTGATTACCAGCGCCGAAGACGAGGATCAAGAGCGGGAAGCTACCGCGGCATTCGAGGATCTCGCGCAGAGTCTTCGCGATCTCGGCGTGGCGTTCACCTATGAGTTCAAAGACAAGACGATTGTGCACGACCGCCAGATTCGTCTATCCAACGGATGGACTGTAAAGATCGGCCGCGGCCTTGATCTGTATCAGAAACCCGACAGCTGGTTCTCAATTGGGGCAAGCGACATGGACCTTCGCCCGTGTATGGAGACCATGGTGGACATTTACCGGAGTGAAAGCGCATAGACGGCGAGCGGGAAGACTCCGAACAGTCCTATGGGGTCGCCATGCGGACGGGTGACCGGCAAGTATACCGCAGCAAGCGCCACCTCACCCCTGCTCCTTCGGCAACATTCGCTCCACAGCGCTTTCTTGCCGCCCGACGTCTCTTGGCCTACCGAATGAGTTCCTGGCCTACTTGGGCAACGACTTCTTCGGGAAGTACGATTTGTCTTCCGAACGGATTCCGGTCTCACGGAACACCGCAGGACACGGAGTGCTTCCACCAGACGGCTACACCAAAGCCCGGGCCCTTCAAGGTATCCTTGTGGTTGACCAGATATGGTTCTACCTCTGATGTGTTACCACCGTGTTTTTTCACCGGAGATAAGTTGGTCGTGCTTACGCATGGATTCGATAAGAAAACCCAGAAGACACCGAGAGCCGAGATACGCCGCGCGGAGGAATATCGCGAAGATTTCTTGAGGAGGCAGAAGCATGAGTGACCTTGACCGTTATATTGAAACCCGGACCGAACGGGAGCCCGATTTTGCCGGTGTTGTGGAACAGGAATACGAGAATCTTCGAATCGGTGAACTGATCCGCAACCTTCGCGAAGAGCACCATCTGTCACAGGAGCAGCTGGCGAAACGATTGAATACTACCAAAAGCGCTATCTCTCGGCTGGAGAATCATGCCGATAGCATTCGGCTTTCGACTCTCGAGAGGGTAGCGAGAGCTTTCGATCGAAAGGTGAAGATCAGCATAGAACCGTGACCGAACAGGACTGAAGCGCCCGGCTCGATGGCCCAACGCGGTCGAGCGCTTCGACTGGAGTCAACACGTACAAGAAGCCTGGGCTGAGGTAGCTGTCTCTATTATGGGGCAATGCGTGGCGAAAGACGGGATGAACTCGAAGGGCTTGAGGCTCAGGAGCTTGTCTACGCCGGTCCTGGTATCAGTGTAGGCGAAGGTGACCGACTCATCGTCGACGCTCAGGATGCGTTTGTCCGAGATCGCAGTGCGAAAGACGTACGCGGAGAGATAGCGCAGCGCCCGCACGCCGCTTCCGACCGGACGGGAGTCGACGTTCCAGTCTTTTTCAAACGCGCCTGCCGGAACGATATAGTGGATATGGGGATGGTAACTGAGATTGCGGTGAGCAAGAAACAGCGAGCGGAAGGCCGCAGGAACGGTAGATATCGAACAGCCGGCCGTTAAGTAGTCTCCAGCCCTCGGCTGCAGCAGTAGGTGGTCCGCATGCGGCACTCCATCGGCAGCGGTTTTACATATACAAACCTTGTATATATCCTTGATCCGCTATGGCACAGAAGACCAGTACGGTGAACATCTCGTTTCGCGATGATCTGCTCGGTGAGATAGACGACGTGGCGAAGGCGGAATCCCGCTCGCGGTCAGAACTCATCCGCGAAGCGGCCAGAATGTACATCGAACGCAAGCGGCGGTGGAACGCAATCTTTGAGCAAGGTCAGCGAACGGCTGCAGAGGCTGGTGCGACCGAAAGCGATGTGGTGCGCGCAGTTCGAAGTCGCCGGCGCGGCAAGTGATCGTTGCGACACTCGATACCAACGTCATTGTCTCGGCCGTACTGTTTGGAGGAACCCCGCGGCGTGTGATGGAACACGCTATTGCCGGAAGATACCGCATCGGCAGTTCGCCGGAGATCCTGGCGGAGACCGAGTCGGTGCTGCGGTACCGGAAGCTCAACCTCACTTCAGGCTTCATCGCGACAGTAATGCGCGAGCTGGAATCACTGGTTGAGCTCTACTACCCGAAGACGCAACATCAAATCGTGGAGCGAGATCCGAGTGACAACGTGATCATCGA
>CAYTGY010000226.1:0-5938 GCA_964437265.1 uncultured Spirochaetaceae bacterium
ACACCCTGATGTTCGGCAGCCCGGCGATGTCCGGCGGCACATTCCGGCAGACGCGCCGGAGATCAGAGAGATAGCCCGGCAGCAGCGGGCCGGTGACCACATAGTCACCGCCCGGCGCCTGTATCTGTGGGTCCTGGACCACCTGCAGTACGCGCCGTATCTCACCGAGCGTTCCGCCCTTTTTGGCCTTGATCGTTCCGTTGGCGACCACTTCACATACGCAACGCTTCTGGTAGCCCTCCTGCGGGCGGCCGGGGTTCCGTCGCGGCCGGTTTCGGGGTATCTGGTGACGGAGGCGGGCGACGCCTACCCCCATTTCTGGACGGAGATCATGATTCCCGGCGTAGGGTGGGTGCCGTTGGACCCCTCTCTTGGCGACGGCAACTTCCCGGGGTCCTTCCCGCAGCCGGAGAGTCCCAGAGAGTTCTACTTCGGTTCTCTGGATGCCAACCGGGTTGCCATTGCCAAGGGAGAGGCCGAGGTCGCGCCCATTGATCACGATGCCGATCTCTGGGCTCCAACCAGCCCCGCCAGTCTGCAGACCGTGTACGCGGAGATTGGATCGCTGCTTCGTGACGTACAAATCAGCTGGGATGGGCTTACCGTGCTTGGGGTGTACTAGGGCACCAATCGTTCATGTCTGGTCGGCGTAGCATCGTGTCGATTGACAGTCGGAGAGGTGTTTCCGTATCCTGCACGGGTCCACCGCAAGGAGTATTGATGGCGAGTTTGCAGTCTGTTGATCCGGATATTGCTGGGGTTGTCGCCCTGGAAGAGCAGCGCCAGCGCGGTAAGCTGGAGCTCATTGCCAGTGAGAACTTCGTCAGCCCGGCCGTGTTGGAAGCCGCAGGGACGGTGCTCACCAACAAGTACGCGGAGGGATACCCAGGGCACCGCTACTACGGTGGGTGTGAGTTCGTGGACATGGCGGAGAATCTGGCCCGGGATAGGGCGAAGGAACTGTTTGGGGTCGAGTACGCAAATGTACAGCCTCACTCAGGAAGCAATGCCAACATGGCTGTCTATATGACGGTCCTGGAGCCGGGCGACACCATGCTGGGCATGGATTTGGCGATCGGTGGCCACCTCACCCACGGTAGCCCGGCCAATTTCTCCGGCAAGCTGTACCGCGTGGTCTCCTACGGGGTACACCGGGAGACCGAGCGCATAGACTACGACGCCCTTGCAGAGGTTGCCCGGCGTGAGAAACCGAAGGTGATAGTTGCCGGTGCTTCCGCGTATCCACGTGTCATCGACTTCGAGCGGTTCCGGCAGGTCGCGGATGAGGTGGGTGCGTTCCTAATGACGGACATGGCCCACATCGCAGGCCTGGTGGCTGTTGGAGAGCACCCCAGTCCGCTTCCAAGCTCGCACTTTGTCACCACAACCACGCACAAGACACTGCGGGGACCACGAGGCGGAATGATCTTGATCCACCGCGACACGGAGAACACAATTGGTGCAGTGGCGCGCAAATCCGGCCGTACCAAGCGGTGGGGAGAGCTGGTGGATTCGGCGGTGATGCCCGGTGTGCAGGGCGGTCCGCTCATGCATATCATTGCAGCGAAGGCGGTTGCGTTTAGAGAGGCGCTCTCGCCTGCGTTCGGCACGTATCAGCGGCAGATCCGGGCAAACGCACGGGCTCTGGCGGGGACGCTCACGAACGGCGGCGCCCGGCTGATCACCGGTGGGACGGATAACCACCTCATGCTGGTGGATGTGAGTGGGTTTGGCCTCACCGGCAAAGCGGCGGAGTCCATCCTGGATGAGGCAAGCATCACCGCAAACAAGAACGGCATCCCGTTTGACACCAAGAGCCCGCTGGTGACGTCCGGAATCAGGCTTGGCACGCCGGCGCTAACCACTCGTGGGATGGGGGAGGCGGAGATGCAGACCGTTGGTGAGCTAATACTTGAAGTTTTGGCCGGAGCGGGCCGACAAGAAGTGATAGAGTCGGTGAGAGAACGCGTCACACAGTTGTGTGAGCGTTTCCCCCTCACGGCGGGTTGACGCACGTTGACACGCCCTGAGTGCGGTCTCTATACTGGGGTAAATCATGGCCCATAAGCGGGATACGGCATGAGTACGCCACTTCAGCTCTCTATTGTCAACTTCAACAAGGGTGCGTACATCATTGTGGAGGGCAAACAGAACGCAGACCACTTCTTCATCATTCGGTCCGGTAAGGTACGAATCAGCAAAGAAGTGGAGGTTGTTGAAGAAGAGGGTGGCAACATCCAGGGCCCCGGGGACTTCTTTGGCGTTGTCTCTACCATGTCCTCTCACAGTCATATTGAGACCGCTCAGGCACTTACCGACGTCAGCCTCATCTCAGTGCACCGTGAACAGTACGGCCTGCTGATAGAACGAAACACGCCGGTTGCCATCAAGATCATTGAGAGCTTTTCTCGCCGTATGCGGTACCTTGACGGCGCTCTTGCCCGCTTGACGCTGAAGAGTAACGCCAACGAAGGAGATATCAATCATCTCTTTGCCGTTGCCGAGTACTATGCACGTCAGAGCCAGTACAACCAGGCCTACTATGCCTATTACCAGTACCTGAAGTACTGCCCAAACGGTGATAAGGTAGCCACCGCGCGGGAGCGGCTGGCAAAGATCAAGCCCTATGCGAAGGCGCGCTACCTTGACGGCGATGAAACGGAGTTCACCCGCACGTACCCCAAGGACACCATGGTCTTCAGCGAAAACATGCCCGGGAAGGAGATGTATATTATCCAGAAGGGCAGCGTGAAGATCACCAAGATTGTAAATGATAACGAGGTGCTGCTCGCGGTATTGAAGCAGGGCGACATGTTTGGGGAGATGTCGCTCATAGAGAGCAAGCCGCGCAGCGCGTCCGCGATTGCGTTTGAGGACGCGGTGCTGCTGGCGGTGAATCGGGAAAACTTCTCCCGGATGGTGAGCACTCAGCCGCAGATTATTGCACGTCTCACCACCACATTGGGGGAGCGGATTTGGTTTATCTACAAGCAACTTGCCAATACGCTGCTCACCAACAAGGTTGGGCGCATGTATGATGCGTTGCTGATCCAGCTGGAGAAGGCCCGGGTTCCCATCAGATCCGGTGAGCCGTACACCTTTGACTTCGGCATCAAAGAGTTGATTAATATGGTCGGCCTGCCCATGGCAGAGGGCAACCAGGTGGTCCGTGAGCTCCTGAAGAACTCGAAAGTGCGCGCGGTGGACGATCGTCTCCACACCACAGACATTGAGGAGTTAGACAAGCAAGCGAAGTACTACCGGAAGATGGAGCGCATAGAGAAGGCACGACGCGAGAGCCGGAAGACCGGTTGATCACTGTATGCTCTTTTTTCTTGGCCAGTCGCTCGAGCCGTACTTCGGCCCGTTCAGGCTCCTAACATCCCATCTATTCTTGATTGTCGCCGGCACCAGCCTGAGTTTTGTGGCAACGCTCGTGTTGCTGCCACGATTCTTTGACGCGCTTCCTCGGGACCGAGGCCGCAGCTTTGCCGTTGCCAGTGCGGCTTCCGTCGGCAAGCCCACCGGGGCGGGCGTCGTGTTCATTACGCTCTACGCCCTGATAAGCGTGCTGGTGGTACCGTGGGATTTTCGCCAACTCATGGTGCTCGCGCTCACCGTGGCGGCCATGGTGAGCGGCTACTTGGATGATCGAAGCGACGAGCCGTGGAACGAGTACCTCAAAGGGTTTCTTGATCTGGGGATAAGCGTCGCCGCGGCGTTCCTACTCTACGAGGACGGCAAGCACATCTGGTTGCCGTTCACCGCCCGCGAGTTCGACGTCAACATCCTCGTCTTTGTTCCGCTGGCGACCGTCCTCATCTGGGCAAGCATCAACAGCACCAATTGCACCGACGGCGTCGACGGACTCTCAAGCACACTCCTGCTGTTGGCGCTCATCAGTCTGGCGGCGTTCCTCTACCTTATCATTGGGATTGACTACATCGCCGAGTACCTGTTGCTGCCCTTCTACCCAAACTCCGCCAGCTGGGCGATCATGACCTTTGTCCTGGTCGGCGCGCTGGCCGCATACTTGTGGCACAACGCTCATCCGAGCACCGTGCTCATGGGTGATGCCGGCTCTAGAGCACTGGGGTTCTTCCTGGGAGTATTGGTGATACTCTCAGGCAATCCGTTCGTGATCGTGATTGTGGCCACCGTGATGCTCGTCAACGGCGGTACCGGGCTTCTCAAGGTCGCGTTGCTGCGGTTCGCGAAGATCCGCATCTTCCACAACGTTCGGTTCCCGCTTCACGACTACTTCCGCCACGAGAAGGGATGGTCCAACTCGCAGGTGCTGATCCGGTTCGCTCTGATTCAGATCCTGCTTGTAATCGTTCTCTTCGGGCTGTTCATCAAAGTCCGGTAGCACGCGCGCCCGGCCGCTGCCGGGCTACTCGTCTGTTTCCGCGTTCTTGGCGCCAGGCGTCTTTGCTACGGCCTCAGCCGCCATGATGTCCTCGCTTGTGAACACCTTGTCTGTGTCCAGGATGATGAGGAACTCTTCTTCGCGCTTGCCCATGCCCTTGATGATGCTCGCATCCACACGTGTCCCAATGCGAGGTGGCGGCTCAATCTGTTCCGGATCCAGATCAATCACCTCCTGGACGGAGTCCGCCAGACACCCGATGGTCACGTTTCCCTCACCGCTGGCGATATCCATGACGATGATGCACGTGTCCTTGGTGTAGTCTATCTCTTCCATTGCGAACTTGAGCCGGAGCGAGAGCACCGGAACCACGTTGCCGCGGATGTTGATGACCCCCTTCATGTAATCCGGCATCCGGGGGATCTTGGTCACGGGTTTGACCTCCAAGACCTCCCGCACCTTGACCACCTCAACCGCGTACAGCTCCTTGTCCAGCGTGAATGTCAGGAACTGGTTCGTCTCAACTGCTACTGCCATGCCGTTCTCCTTTGCACTCCTACATCTCTTCGAACTCGGTGTCTTCGTCATCAATTACCAGCGTGATCCCGGTCTCGCCGTCTTGGGCTGAACCGGCGGTCCGCGCCGCTTTTGGTGGTGAGGCACCTGCCTTCAATGTGGATGCTGATGGTTGTTTTGTTTCCCTCGTTGTAACGTCAGGGTTCGGTCCACGTTTTGCCACAGAAGCTGCCGGCGCCGGGAGCGATCGTCGTCGGCGGTGCTGGAGCGTCGCCTCCAGCTTGAAGAAGCTGATCGCCTCGTTCAGTGTCTCCGCTTGTGCTGAAAGCTCCTCCGCCATTCCGGCCATTTCTTCGCTTGCTGAAGCGTTCTGCTGGATGACGCTATCCAACTGCGCAACTGCCTTGTTGATCTGCTGCGTGCCCGAGTCCTGCTCGTTGCTTGCCGCGCTGATCTCCTGCACCAGCTCCGCCGTCTTCTGAATAGCCGGGACGATTTCCTGCAGCATTCTGCCGGCCTTCTCCGCGACCTCTACGCTGGAGGAGCTCAGGTTGCTGATCTCGTTCGCCGCTACCTGACTTCGCTCCGCAAGGCGGCGAACCTCCGCTGCGACAACCGCAAAACCCTTCCCGTGCTCGCCCGCGCGTGCGGCCTCAATGGCGGCGTTGAGCGCGAGCAGATTCGTGTTGCTTGCGATCTCTTCAATGATGGCGATCTTCTCTGCAATCTGGCGCATCGCCTCAACGGTTGCGCCCACCGCTTCGCCGCCCTCAACGGCGTTCTCCGCCGCCTTCTGGGCGATCTTCTCCGTCTGGAGCGAGTTGTCCGCATTCTGGCGGATGTTGGATGCCATCTCTTCCATTGAGCTGGAGACCTCTTCCGCACTCGCCGCTTGCTCCGTTGCTCCCTGAGACATCTGCTGGCTGCTGGATGAGATCGCCTGGCTGCCGGTGGTGACCTGGACTGCTGAGCTCTTGACGCTGGATGTTATCTCACGGAGCCGGCCGACCATGTCCTTGAGCGCCGCCTTGAGCTCTCCGACCTCATCTTTCT
>CAYTGY010000227.1:0-4348 GCA_964437265.1 uncultured Spirochaetaceae bacterium
AGGATGAGAAGACCTGTGTGGTGTACGGGATGCCCAACGAGGCGGTCAAACGCAATGCGGTGGACCGCAGCCTCCCGCTGGGTGAGATAGCCGGAGCGGTACTCAGAATCGCGAATGACCGGTAGACGCATCCTTCTTGTGGAGGACGAGCGGATCGTCGCTCTTGACGTTTCTCACCGATTGCAGCGAATGGGGCTCGACGTGGTGGGACACGCTGCTGACGCACAAACCGCGATTCGGTTGGCGGAGGAAGCGGAGCCGGATTTGATTCTGATGGACATCCAAATCGCCGGCGACTATGACGGGATCACCACCGCAGAGCTGATCCACGAACGCGCGGCGATTCCTGTGGTGTTCCTGACGGCCTATGATGATCAGGAGCTCCTCAATCGCGCCAAGACACACGAGACGTTCGGGTATGTTCTGAAGCCGTTCCAGGAGCGCGAGCTCTCCATCGCAATCGACATGGCGCTCTACAAGAGCGATGCGGATCGCGAGTTGCGACGGGCCAAGGAAGACGCCGAGCGTGCTGTTCGGGCAAAGGCGGACTTCCTGGCCGCGATGAGCCACGAACTGCGGACGCCGCTCAACAGCGTTATTGGCATGGCTGATCTGGCAGGTGATCTGAGCTGCAATGATACCCAGGAGGAGTACCTACGAATCCTGAGGGACTCCGCGGAAACGCTACTGCTACTCATCAACAGCATACTGGACTTTTCCAAGATCGATGCAGGCATGATGGTGCTGACCACCGAACCGTTTGCCCTTCACCCACTCCTTGAGCGCGTCGTCTCCAACGTCGTTGGGCAGGCGGTAACCCGTGGCCTGGAGCTGGATCTGTGGGTTGATCCAACCATCCCAACCAGGGTGACGGGCGACGCGTACCGGTTGATGCAGGTTCTGATCAACCTGCTTGCCAATGCGGTGAAGTTTACCGCTTCCGGCCGCGTGGAGCTGGAGGTGACACCGGAACAGGATCGTATCCGGTTCAGCGTGACTGATACCGGGTGCGGAATCCCGGAGGCTGATCTGCAGACGATCTTCGATCTCTTCACTCAACTCCGGTCGTCGTCCGGTGAGCACACGCCCGGCACCGGGATCGGTCTGGCGCTCTGCAAACGTCTGGTCACGTTAATGGGCGGGGACATCCGCGTGCGTAGCCGTATTGGCGAGGGGTCCGTCTTCTGGTTCTCCATCCCGCTCTCCCCGGAGGATGACTCGCCCGTGGCATATCCTGCAGTTCCTGCAGAGATTGGGCTGGTTGCCTGTGATCCGCGCCTAGAAGCGTATCTTCGCAGGTGGCTCACCGGCGTCACTCCCCAATCACGGGTAGTACCGTTCGCCGACCTTGAACAGGCCGTGGACGCTGTTGGTGAGACAGGGGCGGTGATTGTCGGGTCCACGGAGGCGGTTTGGATGCCGGATAGGAAGCAACAACGCGGCGGACTGCCGCGTCTTGTGCTGCTCAGGCCCAGCAGCGAGGAACCGAACGCGCTGCCGTGCGTGGAAGGTGTCGATCTGTCCGTGGTGCGGCGGCCGTTGCGTCTTGGACACTTCTTTCGGGTCTTGGCCGGAGAGGAGTCCGGCGAGCACTGCCCAACTGAGCCGGTGAAAGACACGGTTGCGTGCGGCGAATCCACGCTTCTTTCCGCACTGGTGAGGACCGCGCGCGAGTTGAGTGACCGGCCCGAATTCGACGAGCTAAAAGAGTGGCTCGCAGAGGTGCGAGGAGAGTTGAGTGAGCGAGGCGAGGAGGCGGTGTCGGCGCTGGTACTTCGTCTGCTGCTGGCGGCCCGAAGAGATGACCGGGAAAAAGTGAATGAGCTACTAGCGGATGCAGAGCGTGCAACGTGATGGATCGGCTCGATTTCCTGCTTTCCAAAGATCGCAAATCCAGTACAATGGAGAGAACAGATATGAGGTTCTTGATTGTTGAAGATGATTTCGCAAGTCGTCGCCTTCTTCAGGCAATCATCCGGGACTACGGTTCAGTGGACGTTGTTGTGGATGGGGAGGAGGCCGTGGAGGCGTTTCGGCTTGCCTGGGAAGAGAACGAGCCGTATGCGGTGGTCTTCCTTGATATCATGATGCCGCGGGTCGACGGCCAGGCTGCGTTGAGAGAGATCCGCGCCCTGGAGAAGGAGTTCGGCGTAAAGCCGGTTGACGAGGCAGCGGTAGTCATGGTTACGGCGCTGGAGGACCCGAAGAACGTCGTGGAGGCGTACGGGCAAGGCGGGGCTACCTCGTATCTGGTGAAGCCGATCGATCGCAAAAAGGTTCGCGGTGAGCTCGAGCGGATTGGGCTGTTGAGCGCGGAATAGCGGCTCCAATCACTCGCCGGCCACTGCAAGAGTAGGTGCGGTGCCCCATGTCCGGACAACGAATACTGGTCATCGAAGACGAACACATCGTTGCCCTCGACATCAAGATGCACCTGGAACGGTATGGCTACACCGTTCCAGGTATGTTCGCATCCGGCGAAGAGGCGCTTGAGAGGATAGCAGGACTCTCGCCTGATCTCGTCTTGATGGATATCAAGCTCCAAGGCGAGTTGGACGGTGTAGAGACCGCAGAGATTGTCAAGCAACGCTACAAGATACCCGTTATTCTTCTCACTGCGTATGCAGATGACGCAACGCTACAGCGTGCCAAGTTGACGCAACCCTTCGCGTACATCATAAAGCCGTTTGAGGAGCGGGAGCTCAGAACGGCCATCGTCATTGCCCTCTACCGGCACCGCATGGAGCAGATGCTGGTCCAACGCGAGCAGCTGTTCTCCACGACGCTTCAGAGCATCCTTGATGCGGTAATCGTCATGGATTCAGATCATCGCATCGAGTTCATGAATCCGGTCGCCGAACAGATGCTCAGGACCTCACGGGAAGCCTGTGTAGGCGAGCCCCTTGCGAGCATCGTGCGGGTACTTGATGCTGAGGAAGAGCATGAAGGGCGGCACGCAATGTGCAGCGTGCAGATTGAGCTGGAGGACGGGAGCAGACTGCCGGTAGAGAAAACGGTGGCGCCCCTGGTCAACGAGTCCGGGCAGCGTAGCGGCTGGGTATGGGTGTTCCATGACATCTCAGAACGCGTTCGCGCAGAGAAGACCATGCGAGAGCAAGAGCGCCTGCTTCGTCAGGCGCAGAAGATGGAGGCGATTGGACGGCTAACCGGGGGGATCGCGCATGACTTTAACAACCTGCTGACGGTAATCATGGGCTACTCAAAGCTGTTGGTCGATGACCTCTCCGGTCCCGATCCGGTTGATCCGGACGCGCTTCTGGCGGACGTAGAAGGGATCCAGAAAGCCGCGGTCCGTTCGGTCTCATTGACCCGTCAACTCCTTGCCTTTAGCAGACATCATGTCATGGAGCCGCGCCGCATAAACGCGAACCAGATCGTATCCGACATGGAGAAGATGTTCCGCCGGCTGGTCACCGAAGGTGTCCAGATTCACCTGGACTTGACCGCCGACCCCGCGATTGTGTTTGTGGATCCGGGGCAGATGGAGCAGGTATTGCTCAATCTTGTAGTGAACGCTCGCGACGCGATGGAGAAAGGCGGCTCAATCCTGATTCGGACGGAGAATCGCGGGTTTGTGGACGCCGACGTTGCCCCCAATCCGGAAGCGGAGCCGGGAGAGTACCTCTGCCTGAGTGTTCGAGACACCGGCTGCGGAATCGACCCGGAGGATCTATCCAAGATCTTTGACCCGTTTTTCACCACCAAGGAGGTGGGCCGCGGAACCGGACTGGGCTTATCCACCGTCTATGGCATTGTGATGAATAGCGGTGGTGTTATAGCGGTGGAGAGCACGCCGGGGAGAGGCACAACATTCACGGTTTCCTTTCCCATTGCAGGAACCTCAGAAGACACGGTGACACCGGAGGAACAGCACCAGACCGAGGTTGCTGGTTCGGAGACCGTATTGCTGGTGGAAGATGATGAGGCTATCAGGTCACTGCTTGCGAAGGTCCTCCGACGCTACGGCTACACCGTCATAGAGACCGGCAATGCCGGCGAGGCGCTGCTTGTCTGTGAGGACGAGCGCCAGGAGGTGGATCTGGTCGTTTCCGACGTTATCATGCCTCACGTGCCGGGCCCGCGTCTCGTTGAGCGGCTGCAGTCGGTTCGGCCGGGGCTCAAGGCTGTTCTCATGTCGGGGTATACTCAGGCGCACATGACCGAGGAAGAGCGTGAACGGCTTGGTGTGGGATTCATCTCCAAACCAATCGATCCGGAGGAGTTCGTCCGGAGGATTCGCCTGTATCTTGACGCGTAACCGGCCTTTCCAGCGCGGTGCGCGTTTGGTATGTTAGCATCTCATTCACCATGGCAAAGCATCACATAC
>CAYTGY010000227.1:4358-5933 GCA_964437265.1 uncultured Spirochaetaceae bacterium
AAAGAGCACACTAGCCGACCGCTTCATACAGCGGGCGAAGATTGTTGCGGAACGCGAGTTCAAAGACCAGATCCTGGACTCAATGGATATTGAGCGGGAGCGCGGGATCACAATCAAGAGCCAGGCGGTAACGTTGCCGCACCGGAATGACCACGGGGACGTGTTCGAGCTGAACTTGGTTGATACTCCCGGCCATGTCGACTTCTCATACGAGGTCTCCCGCGCGATAGGCTCGTGTGAAGGTGCACTACTACTGATTGACGGCACCCAAGGGGTGGAGGCGCAGACGCTTTCTAACCTCTACATGGCAATGGAACACGACCTGACCGTGATTCCTGTCATCAACAAGATAGATCTACCCAGCGTAAAGGTGGATGACGTCACGTTGCAGATTGAGCATGACCTGGGACTGGACAGCGATCACGCGGTACTGATCTCCGCCAAGACCGGACAAGGAGTCCCTGAGCTGCTTGACGCAATCACGGAGCGGATACCGCCACCGGCCGGATCAACTGATGATCCGCTCCAGGCGCTGGTGTTCGACTCCCACTACGATCCGTACCGCGGTGTCATTATTCATCTACGCGTGTTCTCCGGAAGCCTTAGTGAGGGTGATGGGGTACGGATCTGGTCTTCGGGAGCGGTGTATACCGTTGAGGAGACGGGGACCTTTCGGATTGTACTCGCGCCCGGTGACGGGCTCGAGGCCGGTGATGTGGGATACATCATTGCCGGGATCAAGAACATCTCGGACATTCGAGTGGGAGATACCGTGACCCACGACGATCGTCCGTGCGATGGTCCATTGCCCGGATTCCGTGAGGTGAAACCGGTTGTATTCAGCTCCATCTATCCGGTGGACTCAAACGACTACGACGAGCTTGCGTCCGCGATCGACCGGCTCAAGCTGAACGACGCGTCGCTGATATTCGAGAAGGACAGCTCAGCAGCGCTTGGCTTTGGTTTTCGGTGCGGCTTTCTAGGGCTGCTGCACCTGGAGGTGGTGCAGGAGCGACTGGAGCGCGAGTACGACCTCTCCATTGTCCTGACGGCTCCCACCGTGAAGTATCGCATTACCATGAGCGACGGTACTGCGCAAGAGATAGACAATCCGGAGGAGTTTCCGGAAAGCAATGTGGCGGAGGCGCGGGAGCCGTTCATTCGCGCATCCATCATGACCCCAACAGAGTACCTTGGAAATGTGATCAACCTCTGTATGGACAAGCGTGGCCTGCAGACGTCAATGCACTACCTGGACGAGCGGCGCCTGGAAGTCACCTACGAGATGCCCTTGGCGGAGGTTCTGTTCGACTTCTACGACAAATTGAAGAGTATCAGTCGCGGCTACGCGTCATTTGACTACGAGGTGATTGACTATCGGTCAACGCACCTGGTGAAGCTGGACATTCTGGTGAACGGTAAGCCCGTGGATGCGCTGAGCCAGTTGGTCTTTGCGGATGATGCGGCAAGCCGTGCGCGAAGGATCTGCCGGAAGCTGAAGGACGAGATACCTCGTCATCAGTTCAAGATTCCGCTGCAAGGGTCGGTGGGCGGGACCATTATCGCCCGCGAGAC
>CAYTGY010000228.1:0-584 GCA_964437265.1 uncultured Spirochaetaceae bacterium
GCTCCGGAGAGATGGGACCTCGGATTCTTCGCCGGAGCGCCAGATACGCGACGGCGACTGCCGCGGCCACCAGCGTGACCGCCGGTCCGACGATGCTTCCCGGCACCACCTCAATGGGGTCTGATAGCCGTAGCCGCGGTGCCAACCGAAGCAGGATCCTCGGAATGCGGAGCGTGGTCGCTCGGAGCAGGGCCGCCCCGGCGGCTGCCAGTACGGCGCCGGCGGCGCTTCCGGCCGCAGACAGCAACGCGGTCTCGGCCGCAAAGAGACCGACCAGCTCGCCATCAGTCATTCCAAGCGTTCGCAGTGTCGCCAGCTCCGTCGCCCGCGTGGTGACGTGTAGCGTGGTTGCGGTTCCCACAATCACTGCGGCCAAGACGAACAGGACGGCACGCACCAGGCGGCCGGAGGCGCTCCCGGCGATGTAGGCGATCTCAGGTACCAGCTCCGGCCACGGCTGCACCACCGCCGACTGGAACTGTTCAGCGAGCGTCTGCTGTACCTCATACGCCCGGTTGAACGGGTCCTCCTCTGTGCGGAAACGGAGCGCCACCTCGGTCGCCGCGGAACCCGGTGCCGCGAGA
>CAYTGY010000228.1:594-5927 GCA_964437265.1 uncultured Spirochaetaceae bacterium
AGCGCCTCACGCCAAAGGTAGACTCGGTAGGAGTCCACCATCACATTTCCGGAAGAGAGCGTGGTTATCCGTTGCACCGGCAGGCGTATCAGTGCCGGCGGCTCGCTACCCAGTGAAGCAACAACCACCTCAGCATACGCAACGTCCGGGCCCGCCACCGTGACCCAGCCGCCGGCTGAGAGTGGCTCCAGACCGGCAAGGCCCGGAAGCACCGCGGTCTCCGCAGAGGGGTCAACCCCCACCAGCTCCACGGGCACGCCGCTCGGGAGCAGCCGGGCCGCCACGGCAAGGCGCGGAGAGACCGAAACACCAAGCGGCGCAAGGGCGCGGGTGAGGTCCGCTACCTCCGCCGTGGTGAGAACGCGGCCCGCCACCGCGCCACGCCGGACCGGTGCCACCGTAGTGGTTTCCGTCCCACCATCGGTGAGCACCAGCCGCGCATCTCCGGTCTCCGTGGTGGTTACCAGTGAGGCCAGCGTTGCCGCAACGGCGGTGGCGATCCAGGTGAGCAGGAGCGCCGCCGCGAGCGTCACCGCGGCGGTGGTGGTCAGAAGAACAGCCCGACGCGGCTGCCACGCTATCCAGCGCAGGATCAGTCGCATTCGCCTCACGACCGCGACGCCTCCGCGAGTGTCCCGTCGGTGAGGGTGTAGTGCAGATCGGCGAACGAGGTAGCGGCGGGATCGTGGGTCGCCACGATGGCAGCTCGCCGATGCTCGAGGCACAGATTCCGCAGCAGCTCGAAGGTTTGCCGCGCGGACTCTCGGTCAAGATTCGCCGTCGGTTCGTCCAGAAGCATCACATTCGGCCGCTTTGCCAGCGCCCGGGCGACGGCCGCGCGTTGGCGCTCGCCTGCGGAGAGTGAGGACGGCAGCTGGTGCGCGCGGTCTGAGAGCCCGGTCGCTTCCAAGGCGCGGGCCGCGCGCTGGTGAATCTCAACCGGTGGTAGCCCCGCCAGCGCGAGCGCGAGGGTCACGTTCTCATACACGGATATCATGGGGAGCAGGTTGCCCGCCTGGAACACGTAGCTGATCCCGCTTCGCCGCAGCAACGCGCGCTCGCGGGCACTGGTGCCGTTGAGCGCGGTCCCGCCAATCCAGATAGAGCCGGCGTCCGGCTCCAGAAGACCGCCTAGGAGCTCGAGCAGCGTAGTCTTGCCGGAGCCGGAGGGACCCGTTATTACCACCAGCGCGCCGGCGGGTACGGACAGATGCACATGATCAACCGCAACAACGGAACGCGGACCGTCAGTGAATTGTTTGAGCAGGTCGATGCACCGGAGTGCTGGTTGGGGCTCCGGGGTGGTGCTCACGATGCGAACCGTGACACCAGATTGTGCGTCCGCGACGGTACCGTCGCATGGATCAAGATCCGGTCACCCTCATAGGTCTGCGTGATAACGTGGCCGGTGCGGTGAATGAGTGCTGCAAGGTCGTACCGATCCGTGGGTAAGGACACGGTTACCTGACGGTACTTCGCATCCACAATAGCACTCAGACGGTGTTGAAGCTCGTCCAGCCCTTCCCCCGTGCGGGCGCTGACCGTCACGGCATCCGGGAACTGCACGGCGACCAACGGGTCAATCCCGCGGTCCGCCTTGTTGAGCACAATCACCGTAGGCTTTTCTCCCACGCCAACTTCCGCAAGCACGGCTTGAGTGACGTCGTGGTGGACCGCTGCATCCGGGTCCGATCCGTCCAAGACGTTGATCAGAAAGTCACTGACCACCGTCTCCTCCAGGGTGCTCTTGAACGCCGCCACGAGCGTATGCGGCAGGTGGCGTACAAAGCCAACCGTGTCCGTCAGCAGAACCGACGCCCCCTCCGGCAACTCCAGTCGCCGGGTGGCGGGATCCAGGGTCGCGAAGAGCTGGTCCGCAACAAACGCGTCCGTTCCGGTCAACGCGCGCAGCAGCGAGCTCTTGCCGGCGTTGGTGTAGCCTACGATTGAGCCGGTGGGAATGGCGGACTCGCTGCGGTTGCGCCGCATGCTCGCCCTTTGCGACTCTACGGCTCGCAACTCGCGCCGCAGCGACGCTATCCGCTGCTGCACGCCGCGTCGGTCCAGCTCCAGCTGCTTCTCTCCCTCACCGCGGGTACCGCGCTTGCCGCCCCGTTGACGCGAGAGATGCGACCACGCGTTGGTCAGTCGTGGCAGGAAGTACTCGAGCTGTGCCAGATCCACCTGTATGATAGCCTCTCTGGTCTGGGCGCGGGCGGCGAAGATCTCCAGGATGACCGCCTGACGATCAAGCACACCAAGACCGGCTGCCTCCTCCCAGTTCCGCTGTTGCCGCGGGGAGAGTGCCTCGTCAACCACCACAAACGCGGCCCCAGCCTCCCGCGCCGCCTGCCCAATCGCTTCCACCTTTCCGCTGCCAAGGAGGTAGCCCGCGGTGGGCTCACGGAGCGGCGCGATCTCCGAGCCCACCGGTGTCATGCCGATTGCCTGGACCAGCAGGTTGAGCTCCTCCAGCAGCGACTTCGCCTGGCGAGTGCCCACCGAGTCTCCCTGGACCCCAACAAGATATGCGGTCTGTTTGTCTTGCACGTCACGTTCCACGATGCGCCGGCTGTGGCGGAGCGTAGCAGTCCGGGTACTACAGGACGAGTGCCGAGCGGCCCCAGTCGTAGTGACCCATCCTGATCTCATCAATGCTGGGCATCTTGTACATCACCACATCACGTCCGGATCCGACGTAGACGCCGTGGTTGATTATCTGATACCCAAAGCTCTCCGTCCGTGAGCGTTCCACGTTCTTCACCTTCTTCACGGAGTTCGCCGTTACCGTCTGGATGCACTGCTTCAGGTGCTCCAGGTTGGTGTCATAGGTCGCCCCCATCTGGCCCGTGTCTTTGAGGTTGTCAAAGTTGATGACTTTCAGGTCCGCGAATGCGATGGTAGGAACGCTCACCTTCACGTCCTTGTGCGTCATATACTCACTGAAGGTGACCGGGTCGTAGGTGGAGACAACCAGTGGTCGCACCGGACACAACTCCTGGTACACCCAGTACGGGCGGTCCGGTTGCTGCTCATCATATGAAGAGCGTCGGATCTCCAGCGTCCGTCCGTCATTGGTGGCTAGATAGAGTGACTTCATCTTGTCCAATGGGACGTGTTCCAGCGTTCGGTAAACGGATACCCAGACCGAATGTTTGGGATCACCGTTCTCGTGCGGGACGCAGCGTTCCTCAGCGTGCTTCCAGTCAAACTTGTTCCCGAAGCCTCCTTCCACCTCAATGAACATGATCTTCTCAAATGAGCCGTTCTTCCGCCCCGTGGCCATGTACGAGCCGAACTTGATTGGATCAAGTTGCGATGCGATGAGCGCTTCCATTGGGAAAATCGATAGGTAGAACTTTGTGTCCATACGCACCTCTCCTTTGCCTGCATATCCGGCGTTGCCGCTTCCTTGATGCAGCATTATAAACCAAGATAATGGTGCCGGGTACTGATCGTCTTAGCGGAAACGCCATGGAACCAGATTTCGCCGACTCCTCCGACTCCAATCGCTCAGGCGCCGCGCCGAACTGTCTGCGCTGTGAGCATTTCTTCGTCACCTGGGATCGCCGGTTCCCGCGCGGTTGCCGGGTGTTCGGCGTGAAATCGCGGCGCCTGCCCAGCCTGGTGGTCAGAGAGGGCACGGGCCGGCATTGCCCGGCGTTTCAGCCCGCTTCCCGTCTGAAGGACTCTCCGCCACCATAGCGAACCCATCTGGTATACTCACCGCCATGTGTCTTCTCCGCTCGGGAAACCGCACCGGGACTGGTCTGTTGCTGGCGCTCATTGTGCTCACACTCGGTACGGCGTGCGCACCGGAGGAATCTGAGGACGTTTCGCCGGTTGCGCCGGCGCCGTTGCCCGCGGTTGGCGGGGTGCAGGATGTCTGGCCCTTTCCGTTTGGGTTCAACGCGACTCGCGCGGTGGTCACCGCCCAGTACGGCCCACCGGAGACAGCGACCAGCACCACCGTTGAAGGCACCGATGTCGCTGCGCGGATTGTGACATATCAGTACCCCGGCGTGTTGTTCGAGTTTCTGGTGCCCGAGGAGCACGCGCGAGATGAGGTGTTGCTGGCCGTCACGTTTCTGGATTCCGAGCCTGCCGATGAACGCGGGCCCGTGCCCCGCCCGGACCCGTTGCGTGTGGGCATGGCGGCTTCTGAGGCGCGAGCTCTCCTTGGCGAGCCGCAGGCCGAGTCCGGCGACGCCGGCGGTGCAGGCACGGTGCTTGCGTACTTCTACGCGCACAACACCATCACACTTGGTGTCTCCGGTGGGGGGGTTACGCGTATTGTGCTGGCTCGCGCCATCCCGTGAGGTCGGTGTGCTCGCGCACGCCGGGGACTACCGGGTGTACGCCTGGAAGGTGGTGCCTACCAGCGTCTCCGGGTCGCTGCGTTGGGCCGTCCACCCCAGCAACTCCCGGGCCAGCGCCGAAGAGGCCACCAGTTCCGCCGGGTCTCCCGGGCGGCGCGCCGCAATTCGGCTTGGGATGGGCCGGCCGGTGACCCGCCGGGCCGTTTCCAGCATCTCCAGAACCGTGATGCCGCGTTCGCTCCCCAGGTTGACCGCAATGGATTCGTCCTGCCCACTGATGTACTCAAGTGACCGGACGTGCGCGAGCGCCAGGTCGGAGACGTGTACGTAGTCGCGGATGCAGGTGCCGTCTCGTGTGTCGTAGTCGTCTCCATAGACGTCCAACTGCTCCCGCATTCCCACCGCAACCTCCATGATGATGGGCAGGAGGTTTGCGGGGTTCTGCTCGAGCCCGCGGACACGGCCGTCAGGATCGTAGCCGGCGGCATTGAAGTATCGCAACCGGGCTGAGCGAAGGGCGCGAAGGTTGCCGTACCAGTCCAGGATTCGCTCAATCTCCAGTTTGGTGAAGCCGTAGAAGTTTTCCGGTGTGGTGGGGTGCTTCTCGTCAATCGGAAGATACGACGGCTCGCCATAGACCGCCGCTGAGCTGGAGAACACAATGTAGCGGACGCCGGCTTCCGTCATGGCGTTCGCGATATTGATGGTGCCGCTGATATTGTTGATAGCATACTTCTCCGGCTCAACCATCGACTCGCCTGCCGCCTTATACGCCGCAAGGTGGACCACCGCTTCAGCCCCCGTGGATTGGAGCGCGTGAACCAGGTGACGCTGGTCCATGATGCTGCCGTGGATGAACTCCGTTCCCGCGAAGAGGTTCTCGCGAAGCCCGCTATAGAGATTGTCGTAGACAATCACCGAGTGTCCGGTGTCCAGCATCTCCCGGACCACATGGCTGCCGATGTATCCGGCGCCTCCTATCACCATCACCCGCATGCGCTCCTCCTCAGCTGC
>CAYTGY010000229.1:0-5916 GCA_964437265.1 uncultured Spirochaetaceae bacterium
AAAGCAGATTCCAGTAATTTTTCGTCCCGGATTCCGGACTTGCCGCCATAACGCCGCACTGGATGCGCTACATCTACCAGAAGAAGCTGGACCGGTTCGCACGCTTCGCAGTTCAGGTATGGGGAGTGGAGATGGACCTCGATCGGCTCGAGTGGACCGCCCGGGAGGGGATCACGCGGCACACGAGCTACTACGAGCGGTTGGGCTTGGCGACAACGCTCAGTGGTCTGGGTATCCCCAACGATCAGTTTGAGACAATTGCGGAGAACGCCGCGAAGTTCGGTAACGGCACGGTTGGACGGTTTGTCAAGTTGACCAAAGAGGATGTGCTTCACATTCTCCGGATGGCTGAGTAGGCTCAAGCCCGTATTTGACCCTGCGCTCGAGCATTCCTATGTTGCACATGTGCCCCGATTAACGTTTCCCAAGAGCTTCACCTTCGGCTGCGCCACCGCGGCGTATCAGATTGAGGGCGCGTGGCGGGAGGACGGCAAGGGTCCCTCCATCTGGGATGATTTCTCCCACCGTCCGGGGACTGTTCGGGACGGGACCACCGGGGACATCGCCTGCGACCACTATCACCGGTACCAGGGCGATGTTGACCTCCTGTCCGGCCTTGGGGTGGACGCTTACCGGTTCTCTATCGCCTGGCCCCGGGTAGTGCCAACCGGCGACGGCGCGGTAAACGGCGCAGGTCTGGATTTCTACGACCGATTGGTGGACGCTGTTCTGGAGCGTGGAATTGAGCCCTTCGTCACGCTCTTCCACTGGGACCTTCCCCTGGCGCTTGAGAAGCGGGGTGGTTGGCTGAGTCGCGGAACCGTTTATGCCTACGCACGCTACGTGGAGACGGTGGTCCGCCGCCTCGGCGACCGCGTCAAGGTGTGGATGACCCTCAACGAGCCCATGAGCGTCATTGGCGCAGGGTATCTAGCGGGTCGACACGCCCCGGGGTACCGCAGCCCCCTGAAGGCGATCCAGGCACTGCACCACCTCCTTGTTGCCCACGGGATGGGAGTTGAGATAATCCGTGGTCTTCATTCGGATGCCGGAGTCGGCATTGCCAACGCCTTCTCACCGGTTCATCCACTTCGGGCAAAGGACCGAAGAGTCGCCGAACGAATGAGCGCGGTAGTCAACGGACTCTTCATGGACCCGATTCTCAAGGGACATTACCCGAATGAGGTTGCCTGGGTGATAACGCTTCTCAATCGCAAGATCCGACACGGGGACTTGGAGCTCATTCGGCGTCCGCTCGATTTTGTGGGCGTGAACCACTATTCACGCCATATCGCGCGGCGGACCTTTCTCCCCATCGTGGGCTTTCGCCTCATGAAGCCGGTATACGAAGGCGTTCTCTTCACAGATATGGACTGGGAGGTCTACCCGAACGGACTCTACGACATTCTCTCCTGGATCAAGCGCAACTACGACAATCCGCCGGTCTACATAACTGAGAACGGGGCCGCGTATCAGGACCGGCGAGTAGAGGACGAGGTCAACGACACCGATCGCATTGCCTATTTGCGCGACTACCTGCACTACCTTCACCTGGCAATGGCGGAGGGATGCGACGTCCGGGGCTATTTTGTCTGGAGCTTGCTTGACAACTTTGAGTGGGAGTACGGCCTTTCCAAGCGATTCGGGCTGATCTATGTCGACTACGAGACGTTGGAACGCATCCCAAAGCAAAGCGCGCGTTGGTACGCGGAGGTCTGCCGGACTCGGGGCTTCACGACCCACCGGCCGTCGTCTCAGCCGGCGTCGTCCGGACTATCCGAACCGGTTGAACTCTCCCCCTGAAAGCGCCGGTAGAGCTTCTTCAGTCGGGTCTGCAGCTTGTCAAGCGCGCGGCTTTGCCGCCTTGCGGGCGTTGCGTCGCCGGATCGGTTCTTACGGCTCGCCCGTTGGAACCGCCGGGAGAGTTTGTTGATCCCGCGCTCAATACGTCGGAGTCCCGCGTTGTCGCCGGATTCGGTGAAGTCGCCGAACTCGTAGTCGAAATCCTCCCTGATCTCTCCCTTGAAGGTCCGGTGCCAGGAAACCGCTATGGAGTGTCCAATGAAGGCCAGGCGACCTTCTTTGCGGTACCGGCGGACACTCACGGTAACGCGGACGCTCTCAAGGACGCGAAAGGGACGGAGCTCCACAGCCCGGCGAATCAGGTCGAAGTCTTCGGCATGTGTGACGTCGGTATCGAATCCGCCAATCCGGTGGAACAGTCTGCTGTGGATCAGGATGCAGTATCCGGGAGCCATCGGCTTGGTGTATTGGTTGAGCTTGACGTACAGGTTCGCGAAGTTGTGCATCATCTGGTCCAAGGGTACGTTTGACAGGGGACGCGTTTCGCAGGTGGCGACGTCCACAAAGCGTTCTTGCATCTCGTTGTAGGCGTTCTCCAAAAAGTCGCGGCTGAATTTGACGTCGGCATCGAAGAAGAAGTAGTAGTCACCAACGGCCGTCTCCGCTCCGGCGTTCCGGCCCTCAGCGGGCATGCCCCCGGGGATTACCGTCGCGCCGTACTCCCGGGCGATCTCCGGAGTCCGGTCGCTTGATTCCGCATCCGCGACAATGACCTCGTACTCGTCTTTGTTCATGGTCTGGGATGCGAGGCACTCGAGGAGCTTCGGCAGGTACGTCTCTTCATTGTAGGTGGGGACGATTACGCTTACCTTCATGGTACTCAAGGTACGCAGACAACGTTTGGAGGTCCAGATTGCAGACGCTGACAACACTACTGCTCGCCTTTGCCGGGTATTCGGCCATGAACATCTCCCAGGCGGGGCAGAAGATTGGCCTGGCCATCAGGGCCGAGCATCCGGTCAGGGGCTGGGCTCTGTGGATTGGCGCGACGATTGGGACACTCGTATCGGTAGTCGTGGTCCTGGTGGCACTTTCAATCGGCGCCGTTTCCCTGGTGGGAGCCATGGCCGGAAGCGGCCTGGTGACCCTCGCACTGTTTTCGCACTTCGTGATGCGGGAGCGGGTTTCTCGCAGCGACCTTCTTGGGATCGCGCTGATCCTGGCCGGGAGCGTGCTCATCGGTATCTTTGCCCTCCCACAGGCTGAACCGTCTCCCCGGTGGCTGGTCCTCCACGGATTCACCGCTCTTCTGGTGCTCGCCTACGGGGTTGCCTGGCTCACAATGCAGGGCGGCTCCCGGCAGGGGATCGTGGTCGGCGGTTTTGGTGGCGCGCTCGCCGGCGCTTCAATGCTCTACCAGAACGCTACGACTGTCGTGGCGGACGTGGGCCCGGTCATCTACTTCCCCCTCGCCGAGAGCCTCGCCTGGAGCCGAATTGCGGAGCTCGCCAATCCATATCTTGCGATCTGGCTGGCGCTCTCAATGGGCGCCTTCGTTGTGCTTCAGCTCGCCTACGGTCGCGGCAAGGCCATCCACGTTATCCCCGCCTTCAACGTGAGCTTTATTGTCGTCCCGGTGTTGGGTGGGGTGATTGGGTTTGCTGAACGGGTCCACGTGTTGCAGTGGGCCGGGGTGGCGGTGATCATCGCGGGGACGGTCGTACTGACGGCGAAGAGCACGGCAACCGACTCCTGAGACCGGAGCGTGCCGGATTCGCCACGCCGTTATCCGTTTGCTGACTCGTCGCGTGAGATCCCGCCGGGGATCCGAATCGTGAATACCGGACAGGGTCGTTTCTGAAGGTCGATTGCCCCGCCGAGTTGCTCCGCAAGACCGGTTATCAACTGCAGGCCAAGCGTGTTTGCGTGGTCCAGATCTAGATGTTCGGGAAACGGATTACCGGTATTGGAGAGGATGAGCGTGTCACCGGGCGTTCCTTCATTGGAGGTCAGCGTGACGGTGAAGCAGGCCGCTTCCTCCGTCCGAAAGCCGTGCTTGATCGCGTTGGTGGCCACTTCATTGACAATCAGACCAAGCGGGACGGCGGTATCCGGGTCCGTGTGCACGTCCTCAATCTGGTTCACAATTCGTACCTCGTGCCGGGCCGGCGAGGCGAATACCGCCTCGAGGAGCTCCTGCAGATACTCGCGCACGGATATGAGCTGCCCGTGAGGGTGCTGGTGCAGCTGTTCATGCACCAGGCCGATCGCCTCTATGCGGTGCCTGATGTCTGAGAGGTCTTCCTGGGTCTCCGAGTCTTTGAGGGCGATAAGCGAAGACAGCAGGTGCAAGTTGTTCTTTACCCGGTGGTTCAGTTCCCGCATGAGGGAGTCTTTGCTTTGCTGCTCGCGGCGCAGGGCCTCCTCCGCGTGCATGCGGTCGGTGATGTCGTGCGCGACCGCGCCGACCGAACGGAGCGCGCCGTCTGAATCCAGGATGGGGAAGAGCGTGGTGATGTAGCGCCGCGCGCCCGTGCCGGTGTCAACCGTGTCTTCCACGTGTACCGGTTGCGACGTCTCCCGAACCGTAGCGATCCGCCGCGCGAACACGCTCGCGAGCTCGGGCGGAAGGAGCTCTTCAAAGCTCTTCCCGGCGAGCTCGGAAGGAGCCGCCCCCACCACCTCCGCCAAGGCCGGATTCACGCGGAGGTACCTACCGTGCGGGTCGATCTCGCTCATAAGCAGCGGGCTATGGTGAAGGAAGGAGTTCAGCCGTTCCGCGGTGTCTCTGAGTCGACGTTCGGTCCGGTAGTGCTCGGTCACGTCGCGAAAGACCAGCACCACGCCGTCGGTTTCGCCGTGCTCATCCGTAATTGGCGCGACGCTGTCGGCAATCTGGTGCTCGGTTCCAGCTTGGGCGATCAGCACCGTGCGATTCGCAAGGCCCACCGTTCGCCCGGTCTCTACTACCCGTGCTACCGGATCCGCGACCCGCGTACGCGTATCCGCATCTATGATGTGGAAGACCTCGCCCAACGGCCGGCCGGCCGCCTCTGCATGCGACCAGCCGCAGAGCTCCTCCGCCACCGGATTCATCCTGATCACCCGGCCGCGACGGTCGGTGGCTATCACCGCGTCGCCGATCGAGTTGAGCGTGATACGGAGCTTCTGCTCGCTCTCCGCGATGCGACGCTCGTGCTCCTTGCGTTCGCTGATATCACGGGCTACTCCAAAGAGATATCGCTTTTTGTCCACATTGAAGAAGATCCCGTTCACCTCCACGGGAATCCGGGTGCCGTCCTTGCGTTGGTGTACGGTCTCAAACAGTACGGAGGTACCCTTCTGCTGCTCATTCCAGAATCGGTAGAAGCCGTCCGCGGGATAGTTGGGATCGATGTCGGCGATGCGCATGGACAGGAGCTCCTCCCGCGAATACCCAATCATCTCGCAGCCCCGGTTGTTCACATCGAGGAATCGGCCTTCTTCATCCAGGAGCTGCACGGCGTCAATGCTGTTCTCCATGAGGTTGCGATACAGCTCCTCGCGCTCGCGCAGGACTTCTTCGGTTCGCTCTACCTGCACTAGGGCGGTTCGAAGCTCCTCCGTCTGCTCCTTGAGCCGGCAATGAGCGTCGTAGAGGCGGAAGGCCATCCTGATGGATGCAAGCAGCACCGTCTCACCGGAGTTCTTGACGATGTAGCCGTAGGAGGTGATGCCCTCGGTTTTCTCCACAACCTCCGGCTCGGTGTGCGAAGAGAGAAAAACGACCGGGAGGTCGCGCCGCCGGAGAATCGTCTCCGCCGCCTCCGTCCCGTCCATTCCCCGTCCCAGGTCAATGTCCATGAGAACGAGCGATATCTCGGGGTCGGAGTCCGCCGCCTCAATGGCCCGTTCCCCGCTGCCTGCGGTGACAACCGCGTATCCGTGCTCCTTGAGCATCTGCGCTTCTAAAAGCACGATGATGGCTTCGTCCTCAACCAGGAGAATCTTTTTTGACATATGCGAGTACCAACCTTTTCTTGACTACCCGCAGGATTCTAGCCCTCTTTGGTGCGCGATGCAATGCAAGAGAACTGCTGCCGAAATTGTGGAACCGAAGTCAAGCACCACGGA
>CAYTGY010000230.1:0-5883 GCA_964437265.1 uncultured Spirochaetaceae bacterium
GCGCTCCCCGTCCGGCCGGTCGTGGTCGAGTGGCAGCTCGAACCCGTGGTCGGTCAGCACGTGGACCTCTAAGTAGGTCTCAAAGCCTCGGCCTGCCTCCGGAAGCCGTCTGGTCACCAGCAGATCCAGGAGGCCGTCTCTTGTGACATCAAGAAAGCCGGCCCGCTCGTTTGGCGTGGCGGTAAGGATGGTCTGGGAGACCGAACCGTCGGGCAGAAACACGACCAAATGGGACTCAGTGGCCTGCGGATCCAGGAAAACAATCTTGATGGCCGGGGCCCCGTCGCCGTCAACGCCCATGTTGAGCAGCTCAATTCCTTGAATGCCCATTCTCCGGCCAAAGATCAGCTCGCCGGCGCGGCCCAGCTCTCCGTTTCGTTGGTAGAACACCTCCATGCGGAACTCCACCGACTGCGTCTCCTGCCGATAGAGCCGGACGCGGTCTGAAAGCTCCGCCAGGTTGGTGGTCACGCCAGGCTCATCTCGCACGGTCATCATGGCGTAGTCCAGCGTGCCGGACCCGTCAAAGTCCGCCGCAATCCCCAGCGGCCGTCCCCCGGCAACGGTAACCGGCACGGTGGAGGCGACGGAGGCCTGCGTGGCCGCCCGCTCCAGTTCCCAGGTGCGTGTCAGGTCAGGCGACTGGCCCGCCAGGAGGGGAGACAGCAACAGCGTCAGCGCCGCAATGATGTACGAAGTCCGGTGGTTGCGCATGCTCTCCCGTTCATCTTACTCTTGCCGGGATCGTTCGGCCATACCGAAGAGAGGGATTGCTATGCGCGTGATGAAATTCGGTGGGAGCTCATTGGCGGATGTCAATCGAATCTCCTCCGTTGCGGAGATTGTTCGGCGGGCGGCGGCAGATGGGCCGGTTGCGGTGGTTGTTTCCGCCATGCAGGGCGTCACCAACCAGCTGCTCGCACTCTCCCAAGAGGCCGAGCGCGCGCACGAATACGCCGGAGACCTCGCGGGTCTGGTCTCCCGTCACCATCACGCGATTGATCAGCTGGCCCCGGAGTCCGTTCGGCCACAGCTGCACCACCAGCTGACGGCGCTGGGGGATGAGCTTGAGGATCTGCTCCATGGGGTCAGCCTGGTGCACGAATGCTCACCACGGACCCGCGATCTGGTAGTCAGCTTTGGCGAGCGGTTCTGCGCTCCTATTGTGGCATCCGCTATCTCCCGCGCTCGCGCCGTGGACGCGCGAGCCCTCATTCAGACCGACGACACGTTCGGACGCGCGCAGGTGCGTTTTCCGGAGACCTACCCCCGCATACGTGATGCGCTGCGGGACCCGCAAACGGTGCCGGTGATCACCGGGTTCATCGCCTCCACCGCGGACGGTGTCACCACCACGCTTGGCCGCAACGGCTCAGACTATACCGCCTCACTGGTGGGGGCGGCGGTTGATGCAGAGGTGATCGAGATCTGGACCGATGTAGACGGTGTGTTGAATGCAGACCCACGTGTGGTCTCGGGCGCGATTGTGGTACCCAGACTCAGCTATCACGAGGCGATGGAGCTATCCTACTTTGGCGCGAAGGTGCTTCACCCCTACACGATGGTGCCCGCCTTCGAGCGCAATACGCCCATCCTCATCAAGAACACCCTCAATCCGGATGCCCCGGGCACGTTGATCAGCAGCGAGTCCCGGGACACCGTTCATGCGATCACCGGCATCGCCTCCATAGAGGAGGTGGCGATGGTAAATGTGGAGGGCGGCGGCATGGTGGGGATGCCCGGGATCGCCGGGCGGATCTTCACCGCCCTCGCGGAGGAGGGGGTGAACATCATCATGATCTCCCAGGCCTCGAGCGAGCACAGCATCTGCCTTGTGGTGGCCGCGGGTGACGCCGAGCGCGCGGTGGGCCGGCTTCGCCGCGAGCTCGCGGCAGCGATAGCGCAGAAGAAGATAGAGCGGGTTGACTCTCGCGGGGAGCTGGAGATTGTCGCCATTATTGGAGAGAACATGCGCGGCCTCCCGGGAATATCCGGCCGGCTCTTCTCCGCGTTGGGCAACGAGCGGATCAATGTTCTGGCGATCGCCCAGGGATCCTCGGAGATGAACATCTCCTTCGTCGTCAACTCGGCAGACCGCGTGGCCACGCTCTCCGCCGTGCACCGGGCGTTCTTTGAGGAGGACCGCTGATGCGGCTGGTCAGTACACGGGACGCGACCGTCTCCGCCTCCTTCCGGGACGCGCTGTTTGCCGGTTTGGCGCCGGACGGCGGCCTCTTCAATCCCGCCGTAAAGCTGGATTTTCGGGACCGGCTCCGGCGGCTGCCCGCCGGCGCCTCATTCCCGGAAACCGCAGCCGCGGTGAGCGACTGGCTCCTTGCGGACGAGTTTCCCGCCGGAGGCGCCGCGCGCATTGCCCGTGACGCGCTGACCTTTCCTATCCCGTTGCGGCGATTGGAGCCGGGGGTCTGGGTTCTAGAGCTCTTTCACGGTCCCTCCTGTGCCTTTAAGGATGTGGGCGCCTCATACCTGGCGGCAGCTATGGACGCCTCACTTGCGGAAACCGGAGCCCGTGCGGTGGTTCTGGTGGCAACATCCGGGGACACCGGCAGCGCCGTCGCGCGCGCATTTCACGGACGGGCGCGGATTGATGTGGTGATCCTCTATCCCTCAGGCAGGGTCAGCGATCTTCAGGAGAAGCAGCTGACCACGCTGGGCGGCAATGTTCAGGCGCTGGAAATCACCGGGAGTTTTGACGACTGTCAGCGGCTGGTAAAGGCCGCCTTCATGGACCGTGAGCTTCGGGCAACCGTGCCCATCACCTCCGCCAACTCCATCAACGTGGGCCGGTTGTTTCCGCAGGCGTTCTACTACGTCCACGGCCACCGGGCGGCCGCAGCGTCCGGGGCTGACCGTGTGGTGTTTTCCGTCCCCAGCGGCAACTTCGGCAACCTGACCGCAGGCGTGTTGGCGTGGAGCTGGGGGCTGCCCGTCTCCGCGTTTCTTGCGGCCACCAATATCAACGATGTGGTTCCAGAGTACCTGGAGCGTGGCGAGTTTGTACCGCGGGCGTCGGTCCACACGTTGGCCAACGCAATGGACGTGGGCAATCCCAGCAACTTTGAGCGTCTCCAGGCGATCTTCCCGTCGCGCGACGCTATGGCTGCGGTGATCTACGGCTCGGTATCCACCGACGAGCAGATGCTGGCCACCATCAGCGATTGCCGGCGGCGTCTAGGCGTCTTTGTGGATCCGCATACGGCATGCGGAATACGGGCCGCGCGCACTTATCTAGAGGGAGAGACCCACGACGCCGTGGAGATTGTAGTGGTGTCAACCGCCCATCCGGCTAAGTTTCCGGAGACCGTTCACCGTGCCTGCGGCGAGTATCCGCCGGTCCCGCGGCAGTTGCAGGGCCTTTCAGGCCTGGAGAAGCACTCGATTGTGATGGAACCGCAGGGGACGGCCCTGCGTCGATTCCTGCTGGAGCGCTACTCCACGTAGAGGCGAAACGTCTTCTTGCCTTCCGGTGTGCGGAAGGGGTTTCCGGAGTTGCGTAGGTAGTCGCGGTACACCTTGCACGCGCGGTAGTAGCCGTCCGGCCCGCGGAAGGTGGACTCGATGTCGCACCGGAAGAGTTCCAGTAACATGGGGAACAACGGATGCGCCATCATACGCTCGGTCCTAAACAGGGGCAGTTCGTGGAGTGCCGCCGGGTACATGTGCTTGGAAACCAGCCACGCCACATCACTAGCTAGCGTCTCCGGAAACTCCAGGCGCCGCAGAAACGACCGCGCGTAGCGCACGCCAATCTCCGCATGTCCCCCGAACGCGCGCTCCCGTGTCCGGGGCGCATGCGGCTTTCCAGAGTCATGGAGGAGAAGGCCCAGCGTGAGCACCATGTCGTTGCTCTTCCGGTAACGGAACGTCTCCAGCGTGTGTGTCCACACGTCTCCTTCCGGGTGGTACTCCTTGCTGTGCTGTACCTGCCGCATGGCGGCCAGCTCCGGCCAGTACGCGTCAACAAAACCGGCTGCCTCGAGCAGCCTGAGCCCCTCCCACGGTGAGGTGCCGGTGAGAATGTTGGAGAGCACCATGCGCTGCGTCTCAGAATCCAGCGGCGGGTACGCCACCGGCACCGGTACGCGGCCCTCATCCAGCGAGTGCGGGTACCGGGAAACGGTGATCGCCGCGTCTATAAGACTCCCAATCCCCACCGGCTCGAGTCCGGAGAGGTCCAGGCGCTCGGCTCGTAGTGCGGGGTAGACGCCGTGCGGATCGAGGTACCGGTCGCGATGGGGGTCGTAGAGCAAGTTGAGCGGCTCGATTGACCTGCGGGGCGGGCGCTCCACCGAATCTATGCACGTGAAGTACAGACGAACGCCGTCACGGCTCACCGCGGCATCCGCGTGGTCTACGCCGGGAAACTCCAGATCCGGGACTGCCTTAGCCAGCTGCACTAGATCGTCCGCAACGGCAATGTGCAGCGACGGTTGGTCGGTGCGGCGATAGTACCGGTCGAGCGCTGAAAAGCTGGCCAGGTACCACGGTAGTTTGTTGTCAAGAAGCGCTCGCGGGTCCATCTGCTCCCAAAGATAGCCCGCCGTGGGTACGGTGTCTACAGCGCGGCTTGTACCGACGTGCGGTGGCGAGTAGGCTACCGGAGTGAGTGTCATCGCGACTATCCGTTGTCCGGACGACTTCCATGTACACCTCCGCGAAGACGGGGCGCTGCCCACCACCGTTGCTGCCTCCGCTCGGACCTTCGCGCGGATCCTGGCCATGCCGAATACGGTTCCGCCAATAGTAACGGCAGACGACGCGCAGCGGTACGCGGATGCGATTGCCGGCGCCGGCGCCGGACAGCCGCCGATGCGGCCGTTGTTGACCGTCCGGGCCGGCGCCGACGTTTGTCCGGAGACGGTGACGGACCTTGCGCACACCGGCGTGGTGGCGGCCAAGCTCTACCCGCGGGGGGCTACCACCAACTCCGCGGACGGCGTAGACGACCTCTCGGCGCTGTATCCGCTTTTGGAGGCGCTCCAGGACGCGGAGCTGGTGCTCTGCATCCACGCCGAGGACCCCGCGGCCCCGGTGCTCGAGCGCGAGGCGGCCTACCTGCCTACCGTTGGACGGCTGGCCGCAGATTTTCCGCGATTGCGGATTGTGGTTGAGCATCTGTCGACACGCGAGGCGGTGGACGCGCTGGCGACCTTTCCGGAGACGGTTGCGGCCACGGTCACCGTACACCACCTGCTCTACACGTTGGATGACCTGCTGGGCGAGCGCCTGGCACCGCACCTGTTCTGTAAGCCGGTGGTCAAGCAGCGCGCGGACCGTGAGGCGCTCCGCCTGGCAGTGAGCTCCGGGAATCCGCGTATCTTCTTTGGAAGCGATTCGGCGCCGCATCGGCTGCCTGAGAAGGCCGCTGGTGCGGCCGGCGTGTTCTCCGCACCGGTGGCGATGGAGCTGCTTGCGGCGCTTTTTCAAGAGCTGGAGCTTCCCCTGACCCCAACAGCGGGACACCCGACCAGCCTGGAGCAATTCTGCTCGCGGTTCGGCGCGGAGTTCTACCGTCTTCCGCTAAACGCCGGCCGGCTGGAGATTTCCGACGAGCCCTACCGGGCACCCGACCGGATGGCCGACTACGTGCCGTTGGCCGCCGGAACCACGTTGGGCCACCATTGCCGGCGGCCGAGTCTCGCGTTCAGCGGATGACCATGGTATAGTCGGCGGAAGTGGAGGATTGCGCATGTACAACGAGACACCAGACGACGCACTAGAGCAGAGCTACGCCGCGGCGAAGAAACGGTACGCGGAAATTGGCGTTGACACGGACGCCGCCATAGAGCGCCTGGGGTCAATACCGGTCAGCGTCAACTGCTGGCAGGGAGACGACGTGACCGGTTTTGAGGGCGCTTCCGG
>CAYTGY010000231.1:0-5854 GCA_964437265.1 uncultured Spirochaetaceae bacterium
AAAGAGGCTGGACACCGTGAACGTGGTCAACCCGCCGCTCATTGCAGCGGCCAGGCGGAGCCCGCCGACCCGCGATAGGAAGAGTCTGTCAACAAAGAGCATCACGGTCTCCGACGCCTGGGACACGACCATGGGCAGGGCAATGGCGAGCAGGCGCCTGAGGAGCGCTCGAGTGTCAACGCGAGCGAGCGGAAGATCCGACATGGAGGATAGTCTACGGAAGCTGCGAATCAGGGTCCAGAGAAAACGGGGCCGCGTTTGATCTGATGCAGCGGGATAGTCTCACCGGCATCTACACTGAGCTCTCTACCGTTGTCATAGTGGATTCGCGCGCGTCCCGTGGTAACCGTCAGCTGGTCGCCAATGGAAACCGACGCCGGCTCTGGGCCAACCCGAATGATGATTGTATCAACGCCGTTGGGAGAGACCACAACAGACACGGCCATGGTCTCACAGGTGATTTCCAGGTGCCCGGAGGTGAGCTCAAGACCGATCTCCCCCGGTCCTAGTGAGGTGACGGCTACATGCGTAAGTGGCGAGAGCGCTGCCTGGGCGTCACCGTAGCGAATGGTCATGAACGCCTCCACCCAGGTGGTCGCCACCGACCCCGCATCCAACCTCCTCCCCTGCACGGCCTGCCGCCACCCGATCTCCGGCAGCAGCGCCTCTGCAAAACCGGCGGAGTCAGTTACCTCCGCATAGGCGGGCGTGGTCTGCGCGAATCCAGCGGCAAGACCGGTCACAACGAGGAATGTCACGGCAACAACCAGATACCCACGCCTCATAGCGCCATCTCCGCTGCCACGCTGAAGAACGGCCGCACGCCGGCTTGGCCAATCGTAGCGCCGCCGTCCACGCGCACCCCTACATCCGCAAGCGGACGGTGGGTAACGCCAAGCTCAATCTCAGTAGCCTCGTAGCCGCTGGTTGGCGCGGAGATGATCCGAAGGGCGAGGTCGGCCGCCCACAGGCCGGCTGCCGGAAACCCTGTTGCCCGGATGTGGGCGCCCACTTCGCCAACTACTGTGTCAGTGGGCGCCGGCCCGGCGAGCGCGGGGAACGCACCAATGACCGAGCCGCCACTGGTGTATTCAAGCCGGAGCCACGCATTCGCCGGTATGACCACGGGGATGCGGTACCGCAGCAGGTGCGAACCGGCCAGGGCAATCGCACTCCCGGAATCAGCCCCGGGCGTCACCGCCAGGATCAACGACGAGCGTTGGCGGAGGCCGTCTATCACCGGGCCGCCGACGGTTGGTCCGATGTACACGGTATGCACCGGTTCAGCCCCGCCACGAGCATCAAACTGCGCAGTTGCGGTGAAGCCGGCGTCCTGCCGCCGGAATAGCGACGACGCTTCTACCACCCCAACCACAAGCACCCGGGGTGGAGCTGTATACACCGCGGGATCCAAGAGATCATCACCATCCGGCGGGCTCATCCGAATCCGATTGATACGCTTGTCCAGCAACCCAAGGTATCCGGCTCCCACAGACCAGTACACGCGGGGATACCGGAAATCCGCACGCACGCCATCGGCCCGCTGCGCCGGCACCAGCGCCTCCGGGTTGTACAGAAGCAGTCCGCTGGGCTCCGCAAAAGCAAGGCGTCCTCCGGCGACGCTGAAGTGCAGACCCCTATACCGTCGCGGCGGGAGATCCAGCTCAACGGTGAGATCCACGGGACCGGCCACAACCTCGTTGCCGCCAAATGCGGAGGTGCCCAGATTCAGCCCCTGCGGCGAGTAGTACGCCGCC
This sequence comes from uncultured Spirochaetaceae bacterium, assembly GCA_964437265.1. Taxonomy (GTDB): domain Bacteria; phylum Spirochaetota; class Spirochaetia; order DSM-27196; family SLST01; genus CAYTGY01. The sequence goes on from CAYTGY010000231.1 coordinate 1,758, forward strand.
GCGGCAAGGGCGTATGCCAGGCCGCCCCTGCCGGCCGAATGCTCCACGCTGAGACGGAGCACCGCGGCGTCATCAGAGCGGACCTCAACGGCGCCGCTTTGATCCTCACCGGAGAGCGCGCTCTCTATCTCCACATTCCAGTCAAATGAGAACCACGACTGGGCATTGACCGGCTGCACGAGTAGGCAGCACGCGGCGCCCACAACGGCAGCACCAAACCACCGGCGTCTGCTCATTCGTGGAGCTCCCACAGCCGGGACAACGCGCGAATCGCCGCAGGCCCGCCTAACAACGCTCCGGGCGCCAGGGACGCCTCATAGACGCCAATACGCTGAAGCCAATCGTGTGCGCGGCCGGCACTGGGGATGAGCCCGTACGCCAGCCCGGTTCGCATGTCAGAGACCTGAATCAACAGCTGCGCAAACGCGGCCGCGGTCACCGGTCCACCCAGCTCACACCGAGGAACCCGGAATCCAAGGTCAACCAGCGTTGCGCGTGACTCCTCGGCGCTCACGGTGGGCACTACGGACCCCCACGCCGCACCGACCAATCTGACGGCGGTGCCGAATGACAGTGGGGTCTCACCGGCTGCGGCGTCAAGGAGTGCCCCGTACTGCGCAAACAGGCAGCCCGGAAGCAAGAGGAGCGCAACCATCATCACAGCGCGTATCCGACCAGTCACGCGCCAAGTGTACCGTGACGCGGCCCGACCTACAACACATTCGCATACCCGGAAGGAGAGTTTGACTCTCCCCGCGGGGGCGGGCATACTACAGCCGGACCGGGGGGCACCATGGCGAGCGACCAGACTAATCTCCCAGCACTGAACAACGAGTCAGGCATCACGGAGCAGGAACGTGCGGAGATCCAGGCCCACATTGAGCATGTGGCCACTGAAAACCGAATTACCGTAGACGCGTCTCACTTCTCCCTGAAGTCGGCCCGTCGCGGGCTCCTGTTCCCGGTGCTGGTGAACGGCATCGCCGTCATTGGCGCATTGGCAGTGATCCTGCTGCTCGGTCGCGCATTCCGAGCTGACGCCCAGGAGGTGCAGACCCAGGTCTCGGGGTACTCGAGCATAGAAGGTCGCCTTATCCGCGAGCTCCGCGCGGAGTCACGGCAATTGCTCCAAGCCAAGGAACGGGAGATTGAGCTGGTCCGCCGGCAGCTGCGGGAACTAGAAGCGGAGCAGGCGGCCCTTGAGGAGAGCATCGAGGAACGACTGACCCAGCGTGAGGCGGAGCTCAGACAGCAACTCCAAGAGGAGATAGAAGCAGAGCGGGCTCGCCTCATCGCAGAGGGTCTGGGCGACGATGAGATCGAGCGGCTCATGGAGCAGTTCGAAGCGGAACGACGGGCCTACTACGAGCAGCAGCTCGAGGAGTACCGCCAGGAGCTAGAGGCCGAACGCGCCGCCCTCCAGGCGGATATTGATCGCCTCCGGCAGGAGTACAACTCACGCTTGCAGGAACTGGAACGCGAGCGCCAGGCAATCATCGCCGAGTACGAGCAGCGGGAAGAGGATCTGCGAGTGGAGCTTGAGCAGCGGACCGCGGTGCTGGAGCGGATCCGTTCGGAAACCGCGGTGGATCTGGAGCAGGCGCAGCGGGAGCTGGCGCGCCTGGAGCGGCAAGAACAACAGGTCCAAGCCGTGGAGGACCAGATAGTCGGTCAAATGGACCGGATCAGAGACGCCTTGTTGAATCAGAATCCACAGACCGCCGTGACTCGGATAGACGCCCTCCTGGATTTCCTTCAGGAGGAAAGCGTCGTCGCGCTCACCGAGCTCTCCGAGCGCAGAGCCGTGGATGTGTTTCTGCTCAACCAGCTGCGGTCGTTGCTCACCGACCAGCTCGAGGAAGAGACCGGAACCGGCACGCTCACGAGCGAGCTTCGGCTGCTGGGACAGATCCGCAGTCTCTCACGGGCGGCGCAAGGAACGACGGAGAGTGACCGGACGCTGGAGGTGTTCGACGAGTTGGTCCGCACCATTCCGGAAGTTGCGGTTGCGCACCGTGCCTTGGTGGAAGACGCGGTGGACACCGCCGTGACCAATCTGCGTGAACAGGACCGGGAGGCCGTTGAGCGCACTATCCAATCTGCAACTGAGTCGGTGACAACGGGGAACTACGACCGGGCGCTGGCGGACTACGAGTCCGCGCTCGCCGCCACGCCGGCGCTCCAGCCTGATCTCTCAAAGATGATGACGGACCTCCTGGTACTGGGGTACAGCTTGGCTACCTACACCCGCGAGGGCACGGAGACGCCGGGTATGGAGGAGATCGCCTCTCGCGCAGAGGTGGACCTCCAGGCGGAACGCCAGGCGTTTCTTGATCAGATACAGACTGCCGTTGCGCGACGCGAGGCCGAGCTCAACCAGGAGATCCGTCAGCTTCGTACCGCAATGACGCAACAGATCAACCAGGCTGTGCAAGAGAAGGAAGAAGAGCTCCAGGCACGGATCAGCACCCTGAATGAGCAGCTCGAAGAGATAGAGGCCGAACGCAGCCGGTTGCTCGCCGCACTTGAGACACAACGGGAGATCGAGGCCGCGACAGAACGAGCACGGGCGGAATCCCTGGAACGGGTCCGCGAGCTCGACAATCAGATAGCCGCACTCGAAGAGCAGCTGGAGCAGGAACGTGATCTCCGCGATCAGGCAATCGAGGATGCGGTTGCGGAAGCGGAGGCGGCGCTAGCCGAGACTCAAGCCGCACTCGCCGCACTGGAAACGCAGCGACGGGAGGAGCTCACGCAGGCTGAGCAACTACGAACAGAGCAGTTAGCCGCCGCCGAGCGAGAGCGCAGAGATGCAGTCGCTGAGACTGAGGCGCTGCGCGTCCGGCAACTGGATGAGGCGGAAGCCGCGCGGCTTGCGGAACTGGACCAACTAGCGGAGGCGGCCCGGACTGAGAGGGACCAGCTGGCGGAACGGATCGCTGAGCTGGTGGCGTTCCAGGACCAACTGGAGGCGGTTCAAGCGACCTACCGCGAGTACCTGGTCTCAGACGCGCAAGCGCGGCAGGCCAATCCTGACAGTGCAGTCAACGCTTCACGGCAAGAGCTCAACCAGTTCCTTCAGGCGGATGAGATCCAGACGCTCCTGTCCGCAAACGGGGAGACGCTCGGAGACCGGATCAGCAGCCTATTCCGCGAATTTCAGTCCGGCGTCGCCTCCAGCGCGCTCGCGGATGCGGCGGTGAAGATCCAGGATATTGCGGCGCAACCAACGGTGCAGGCCAGTCGAGCGCTGCTTGCGGTTGAGATAGAAGACGCCCAGGGTAACGATGCGCTTCTGGAGATCCTGCAGGCTGTGGATGAGCTTCTTGCGCGGGCGGAGTAGTCTGCTAGCGGAAATCCCAGCGGATACCCAGAAAGAGGGAACGCAGGTCAAAAAGCCCCCAGTCAAGCAACAGGTGGCCGGGGACCCGTCCCGAAGGATAGCGATTCTGGACAAACGAAACGCCGATGTACTCCTGCGGGTCCGGGGTCAGGACAAACGCCGGCTGGTACTCGGCAATGACGTGCAAGCGCCGGTTCGGCGAGTAGTCGATCCCGACACTTGCAGTGACGGCGCCGGCGGCTCCCAGTCGGTCTATGCCGAAATACGAGCGTGCGTGGATCACCCGCAGATAGCCGCCGACCGCTGCGTACATGCGGAAGCTCTGCTCCGCGGGTAGCAAGAACGCACCGGCATCCAGGTGCCAGAAACTCAACGGCCATCCAAAGACCAGGATCTGCGGCGTATTGTCCAACGGGTATAGCCCAACAAACTGCGTGTGAAGACCCGTGCGCATGAAGATCTCCGCGGGGCGGATGAAGTACCAGAAACGCGTTCCCGGGAACTGCCATGCGTTGAGGACCGCATCAACGCCAAAGCGCGGCTTCGCGAACTGGGGTAGGTCTATCACCACCGGCTCAATTCCCACAAACTGGGGGATGGTCAGGTCATAGAAGCCACGTGCCGTGGCCACAATCTCCAGGGAGGAGGGATATGGGACCCACAGACCAAAGCTCCCGCCCTGATCAATCTGGTGGGGACCGCCGGGAATTCCCGCCAGGAGCGTCCCGGGCTCGCCTGAGATGGTTAGCTCCGT
>CAYTGY010000232.1:0-5841 GCA_964437265.1 uncultured Spirochaetaceae bacterium
TGACATTCAGGGCCGGGAGCACGCCTCCGAAGAAGCCCTTGCGCAGACGCTCCACTTCTTGTATCTGTCCGAAGGTTCAGACTGGTCCTGGTGGTACGGCGCGGACCAGGATAGCGGCGTGGACGAGTACTTTGATCAAGGGTTTCGAGCGCTGTTGCGAGGCGTCTACACATCGCTCGGCGATGAGGTGCCGGTGTTCGTCAATGTCCCGATCATTCCGCAACGCCCCGTACAATCAGCTCGCGCGCCGCGCGGCCCCGTGACGCCCACCATAGATGGCCGCGCGTCGGACGGGGAGTGGGAAGACGCAGGCTACTACCTGGTCCGTGGCGGAGCCATGGCACGCGCCGCGGACCAGGTGTCCGCGCTTTACTATGGATTCAACCCTGACGGCTTTGTCTTCCGCATCGAGGGGCGCTCGGCATGGGAAAGCCTCTCAGACGGTGCAGTCACCGTCTACTTCTCGCTTCCCGGTCAAGAGCACAACAGCCCGGTAAGCCTAAACGGCCGCGTGCTGGGATTCCGCGCCGGTTTTGCGGTGACGGTAGATGGGCACACGGGCGGGGCACGACTCTTCACGGTAGACCGTTTTGGTGACTGGAAGGAGGATGGGCTGCTCAGTAGTCTCTCTATAGATGGGCGGACCATGGAGCTCGCGGTGCCCGCTACCAACCTCCCAGAGGTTCAGCCGGGTGACGCAATGAACGTCAAAGCACTCCTTTCTGATACATCCGGCGACATCGCTGTGGTGCCCGCCGAAGGGCCGGTTCGCGTGGTTGTGCCCGACTTGGGCAACACCGTCCCGATCCTTTCGATCACAGACCCGGCCGGCGACGACCACGGTCCCGGCAGCTACACGTATCCCACCGACGCCGTTTTCACCCCAGGCTCGTTCGACATTGTGGAGTTCACCGTCGCTCACAACGACCGGAACGTCGTGGTCACCTTTGCCCTCAACGCGGAGATAGGAAACCCATGGGGCTCGGCAATCGGGCTCTCGTTACAGACGTTCGACATCTATATCGACATTGACGGCGAACCAGGAGCACGAGACCTGCTGGAGGGCAGAAACGCGACACTCGCCAACGGAGGCTGGGACGTTGCCGTCTGGGTGGAAGGCTGGAACCAGAAGCTGTTGGTACCCAACGCGCAGGGCGCGCCCGTTGAAACCTCGGGGAATCCGGTTCGCGTGGTCACAGACGGGGCCAACGGGGCCGTATCCGTCCTCGTGCCAAAGGAAGCACTTGCGGATGCACTGGGCATGGATGCGGCCACCATCGCACCGGAGCAGTGGGGCTACGCCGGCGTCGTACTGAGCCAAGAGGGATACCCTTCACCGGGCGTTCGCAGGGTTCGCGATGTAGCGGAAACAGCCACGCAATGGAGAATCGGCGGCGCCGGTCAGCCTGACGGAGCGACGCGTATTGTGGATGTCGCATTGCCTATCGGCAGTGCGGTGACCCAGGAGGAGGCGCTCACCTACGGCGGGATCCCACTCTACGGGGCACAGTAGGACCACCTATGCGTCTGACGATCAAGGATATCGCGAAAGCGGCAGGATACTCCAAGACGACTGTCTCATTCGCGTTCAACGATCCATCCAAGATCTCAGACGCAGCGCGGGAGAAGATCCTGACCATCGCGCGCGAGCTGGGCTACGTTCCGGACCCAGTCGCGCGCACGCTCTCCAGCCGCCGGCATGGAACAATCGGACTGCTTTTGCCACAGCTGATTCCGCTCGCGCTCAAGAACCCCTACTTGGTGAATCTCATCACCGGGGTGGGCGACGTGTGCGGCCGCGAGGAGCTCAGCCTCACGTTGCTTCCACCCACGCACGGCAGCCTCCTCAAGACCGTCCGGGAGGCTGCAGTCGACGGTCTGATAGCGGTGGGGATTCAGCCGGAGCCCGATGTGCTTGAGGTGATCCGTCACCGGCATATGCCCTTCGTCACCGTCGACGCCTACGCGGATGCCGGCACGCCGAGTGTCACCATCAACGACCGTGAGGCGGCTCACTCAGCCATGTCCTATATCCTGCGGAACGGACACCGACGGATCGTTGTTGTGACAATAGCGGACGAACGCGCTCCAGATCAGGAGGAGCACTCGGGGACGGGGACGGAGCGGATGGAGGGCTTCCGGCAAGCCGTAATGGAAGCGCAGTTGCGGTGGGATGACGAGACGGTGACCACGCTCGCGGCCCCCTGTTCTATTGCCGGAGGAGACGCGCTGGCGGACACGCTGGTCAGGGACTACCCGCGCGTCACCGCGGTGGTGACGATGAGCGATGTTACGGCAATCGGAATTCTTCACGGCTTAAAGCGGCATGGCGTGCGGGTGCCGTGGGACGTCTCCGTGCTTGGGTTTGATGACATCCCCGAAGCCGCAATCGTCTCCCCGGCACTTTCCACGGTGTGGCAGCCCGCTGAGGAGAAAGGCATGCGCGCCGCCGAGCTGCTCACCAAGCTGATTGGTCAACGTACGGTGGAGGAGCGCGTTCAGTTTCGGTGCCGACTGGTTCTCAGGGAGAGCGTGGCTGCCGCGCGCGCATGATGGTCCCAAATCCGTGACCGTGCCATACTGCGTCTATGCCGGATAGCACCCACGTTGTACCTGGATCAATAGACACGCACTGTCACCTGGAGCACATGCATCGCAAGGGCCTGGACCTTCCGGGCCTGCTCGCTGAGTGCGCCGACGGCGGTATGGCGGCGGTCTTCGATATCGGCGTGACGCCGGAGGACCTACCCGGCCGGCTGCGACTCGCCTCCTCAGCCACAGCGTCCCGCCCGCTGCAGATTGTCCAAACCTGCGGCCTCCACCCCGGCTCCGTCACCGCGGAGTGGCGGGCGGCCATTGAGCGCCTTGAGCGCGCGCTGCACGACACAAGCCCAAAGCTGGTTGCCGTCGGCGAGATCGGGCTTGACTACTACCGGGACACTACTCGCGCGGCCACACAACGCGAGGCCTTTGACGCCCAGCTTGCGCTGGCGGCCCGGCACAATCTCCCGGTCGTGATCCACAACAGAAGCGCTGACACGGACATGATCGACGCGCTCCGCCGACGGCGTCCGGCCGGCGTCATGCACTGCTTCTCGCAAGACGCGGCATTCGCTCAATCGTGCCTTGATCTGGGCCTCTACATATCGTTCGCGGGCAATGTCACCTATCGCACGTCCACGACCATCCAGGAGGCCGTGCGAGTCGTTCCCGCGGATCGTCTGCTGGTGGAAACCGATGCGCCGTACCTCTCCCCGCAGACGGTGCGCGGACGCCCAAACCATCCCGGACACCTGGGCTTCACGATTCGTTTTCTTGCAGAGCTTCTCAACCAGCCGCCTGAAGCTCTTGCGGCCGGCACGGCGGCAAACGCTCGGGCGTTGTTCGGTCTGTAGCGGCAGGACGCCGTGCGGGCCTTCCCCACACTCGCGGCTACGTGCCCACCGGAAGATCAATTCGTACCGTGGTCCCGGCGCCAACTTCGCTGTCTATCTCAAGTGATCCTCGGTGCGCTTCTATGATGCTCTTGACAATGACCAGTCCCAACCCGGTTCCGCCCTGGCTGGAGGACGAGTAGAACGGCTCAAAAACCCGTCGCAGTACTTCCGGCGGCATACCCGCACCGGTGTCTTTGGCAATCAGGTGCACGGTATCTCCTTCTCGAGTGGCCCGAATCTCAAGCGTTCCGCCCTTCGTCATTGCTTTGCGCGCGTTGTCCGCAATGTTTGTCAGGACGCGCACCAGCCGCTCCTCATCCACCACAACCGGCTCGCTCACCTGGTTGTCAAGATGGAGCTCCATCCCGCGAGCGACAAAACGCTCACGCATGTAGTCGGACATTCGTGCAAAGATCCGCCCCACACTGCTGACCTGCATATTCAGCCGGATCTCCCCTCGGCTGTAATCCAACAACTCCGTCGCGAGTTGGTTCAATCGATCAGCCTCTCTGACCGCGCTCTCTGAATACTTCTTTACCCGCTCCGGCTGGTCCGCAGAGACACCAATCATCTCCGCGTACCCTTTCAGAATAGCCAATGGGTTCCTGATGTCGTGGAGTATCATGGTGGAGAACTTCCCCAGGTTTGATAGGCGTTCCGCCCGGATCAGCTCCTCCTGCGCCTCTCGTAGCTCTGCGTTCGCGCGCTCCAGCTCCAGATTGCGCCTGCGAAGGTCCTCCACGAAACTCTCGTTGCTTTTTCGCACCATCGCCGATAGCGAACGGAGGATGGACACGGCAACGGCACTGTTGTGCCGCACAATCTGGTCAAACTCCTCCCGGAAGAGATACAGAACGTGCGTGGGGGTTTTCGCCACCACCGTGGCGCTCCGCGGCAACTCGTCAATCAGCGCCATCTCTCCAAACAGATGTCCCTTTCCGTGAACGGCAAGCAGGTCCGGGTTCTCTGCAGCGTAGTCCTTCCAGACTTCAACCATGCCGTCAAGTACTATGTAGAAACGCTCCGCGGCTGCGTTCTCCCTGAAGATGATCTCTCCCGGCTGGAACTCGTCGTCCTTGCAGCGCTCCTCAATGGCACGAATCTCTTCGTCTGAAAGATCGCGGAAAAAGTACACGTCGCGCAGGAAGTCGAAATACTCGCCCATCTTCACCCCAAAAAAGAAGGCCCTCCTTGCGGAGGACCTTCTCAAACCGTTGCGATTCCTTAGGCAGCGGACCCTTACCAGGAATCCACCATGTCGTCCGGATCACGGCTTGAGTCCGCAAACAGGTCCGTAACGGCCCGCAAGTCGTCAAAATAGACGTAGTAGGTACCGTAGGTCTCCATCAGCGCGGGCTCTATCATGAATCCCAGGATTTGGATGCCCATCCGGTCACTGTAGTGGAAATCAATCTGCCGTACGGTGGGCGGGACGGCACACGTCACTCGCCGCCATCCGGAGAAATTGAGCGTCCCCATGCTGATGATGTTGACGTTTCCAAAGAAGTCGGCAACCACCACACTGAGACGATGGTTGAAGTTGCGGCCGGCCACCCAGACCGAAATGGTCTTTGTGATTCCGGGTACCAAGAGCGGACGAATCGGCTGGACAAAGATCTCCGAGTTCCCGCGTCGGAAGAAGGATGCCTTCACGCCAAGGACGTACTCGTCCGGCCCTGCCAAGCTCAGACCCTCTGCCTCGAGCTCCTCTTCCTCGGGGATCGCGGCCTTCAATGCGGGAGACCCCTCCAGGCGCCGGCTCTCAATGACACCCTGATCGATCGGCATGTACACACGCCAGAATCCGGCGTCCTCGAATCTCTCTACGGAGATCTCTTGCAGACGCTGCTGGGCGGCGTCCTGGCCCAGTCGCTCGGGATCCACCTGCGCGTATGGATTGGATGACGTAGCCGGGTCCCGATCCTGTGCGATCGCCATTCCGGCAACCAACAACAGAGCAAGGACTATCAGTGCTGTTCTCTTCATCATGGTACGATTCCTCTTATTCTAATCCTGATCCGTGCCTGACCACGTCTCTTGGATAAACTCAGGACTCGAAAGGCCTTCGCCATCGAACGGATTCTCGAACAAGTCGGTCAGCACCTTGATCTGGTCAAGATAGAAGTAGAATCCGTTCACGCTCTCTTCCGGTCGCGTCCAGAGCACAATCTTGACCAACTCCATGGAGCGGCGCTGCGGAACGTACTGAAACTGCCGCGGGATGTAGTTGGGAATGGAAACCTGAAGGTTTCGCCATCCCGGATAGTTCAGGTCATCCACCTTCAGGGTGTGGACCAGCCCGCGATAGTCGCGAATCTGCAACTCCAGATAGTAGTCGAAGTTCGAGCCCCACGCCCACAGATCGATTCGGTCCGGTCGCCCGGGGATTTCGATAGGCGCGGGG
>CAYTGY010000233.1:0-325 GCA_964437265.1 uncultured Spirochaetaceae bacterium
ATTCGGGATGTGTTCTCGCAGCAGGTTCCCATTTTGGGAATATGTCTGGGAAGCCAGATTGTCCTTGAGCACACCGAGGAACGTGACGCTTCGTGTTTGGGGCTCATTCCGGGGCGCGCCAGAGCGTTCCGGCTCAATCCTTCCTACAAGGTGCCGCATATGGGCTGGAATCAGGTCCACTACACCGACGGGCATTGGCTGTTTGCCGGAGTCCCGCAAAACGCCGCCTTTTACTTCGTGCACTCGTATTATCCGGATCCCACCGCCACAGAGGATACGCTTGCCGTTACCGAGTACGGGATCCACTTCGCGTCGGCCGTGCACC
>CAYTGY010000233.1:335-5820 GCA_964437265.1 uncultured Spirochaetaceae bacterium
GAAGTCGGGCGAAGCGGGTCTGCAATTGCTCCGAAACTTCGTCAATCGGTAGGGCGTATGCTGGAGAAACGCGTCATAGTGTGTCTGGACGTGCGGGACGGCCGTACCACCAAGGGAATCCGCTTCGCCGGCAACGTGGACATTGGTGATCCGGTGGCGATGGCACGCCGGTACTACCAGCAGGGCGTTGACGAGTTGGTGTTCTACGACATCACCGCCAGCGCTGAGGGGCGGGGCGTGATTTTGGATGTGGTCAGACGCGTTGCTGAGCAGATCTTTGTTCCATTCGCGGTGGGAGGCGGCATTGGTAGCGCCGCCCAGATGCGGGACGTTCTTTTGGCAGGGGCGGAGAAGGTGAGCGTCAACAGCCAGGCGGTCCGGAACCCGGAGATCATCCGTGAGGGCGCAGAGCGTTTTGGGAATCAATGTATAGTGCTTGCGATGGATGCGCTGGCTGACCCGTCTTGTGACAGCGGCTACCGGGTGGTGATCAACGGCGGTCGGACGCCCACCGAGCTGGACGCCCTGGAGTGGGCCCACCGCGCTGTGGAGTTGGGTGCCGGAGAGATTGTGCTGAATTCCATTGACGCGGACGGGACCAAGGCCGGGTACGAGTGCACGCTCACGCGGCTCATCTCAGACGCGATTCCGGTGCCGGTGGTTGCTTCCGGCGGGGCCGGCGAACCGCGGCATCTGGTCCAGGTGTTCAGCGAGGGCCACGCAGATGCGGCGCTGGTTGCCTCCATGGTCCACTACGGCGCCCATACGGTGCCGGTCATCAAGCGGGCGCTCGCGGACGCGGGCTTGCCGGTACGCCTGTAGTCGTAACGTACGCTTTTCGCTATATTGAACGGCGCGGTTTTCTGCCGCGACTATCAACGGTATTGAGGGTGCCAAGGAGACAGCAGCGTGCCAACCTACGACTACGAATGCAAAACATGCGGCCACACCTTTGATGCCTTCCAGAGCATGTCCGACGACCCGCTTTCGGTATGTCCGAGCTGCGGCAAGAAGTCGCTTCGGCGGCTGATTGGTGGGGGCCTGGGTGTGATCTTCAAGGGTAGCGGATTCTACGTGACCGACAGTCGGTCCTCAAGCGGAAGCAAGAAGGGTTCCGCCGCAGCCAAGAGTGATTCCGGCGGTTCGGAGTCGACCTCCACAGACAAGACGACGGATACCAAGAAGTCGGAGAGCTCTTCGGACTCCGGAACGACGGACAAGGTCAAAGCTGCCGGTTGATCAACCGCTGCGCATATAGGCGAGTCGCTATATTGCGTATTCTGTACACCTTCAGTACTATTGAAACTAATGATCGCTCCGGCGGACGTCGATGCCGAACAACTCCAAGACTATGCGAAGAAGCTCAAGGTGCTTGGGCACCCGGTGCGGCTTCGTCTGCTGTGCATGATCGCCCGGCAGCAAGACCCCTGCGTGTCTGAACTGTGGGTGTGCGTTGACCAGCCGCAACCCGTGGTCTCCCAGCATCTTGCCGTGCTCAAGGAGAAGGGGATTGTGAAGAGTGAGGTCCAGGGAAACCGCCGCATCTACTCCATCATTGATCCGTTTGTCAAACGCCTGGTCACATCTCTGGAATGCAAACAAGATCCCGGTTCCAGCCGCTGATCCACGCCGCCTGAATAGTCTACGGCGTTGAGAAGACCTGGATGAAGTTTATGACTGCCGTCGCGGCGCTGATGATGCCCGTGATCCATCCGGTGACCACAAACACATTCGTGAAAAACTGTTTGGAGCCGCCCCAGATATTGCGGTCAACGAACACGGTTGTGCCCGGTGGAACCGGCGTGTTCATCGCGACATCCGTGAGCTCTCCATCAGGGGCCTGGAAGTAGATCCTGTCGTGGCTTCCATTCTCCGGCTCTATCCCGCCGGCCAGCGTGAGGTAGTCGGCCACGGAGTAGCCGCTGATGAAGCGGAATGTGCCCGGAGCGTTGACCAATCCAGTTACGCGTACGTTGAGGTCCTGCTGCGGGACCACCAGGTAATCTCCCGGTCGTAGGACGATGTCACGGTCATACCGGCGCTCGGTCCAGATGGTTGCCAGGTCAGGAATGGGCAGCCGTTCTCCGGTTTCTCCACGGATGATGTAGCTGCGCTGCTCTTGCGCGAACGGTGTTGGACCGCCTAGGGTTTCCAGCAGACTCAACACGGTCATGCCGGGGGTATACGGAATATCGAGCAATACCGGAGAGAGCGGGACGGATCGTGGTGAGCCTTCCTGAGCGGGAGAGGTGAACACCGCACCCTCCACGGTGATGGTCTCACTAGTGGTGGTGGAGGAGGGGACGGCAATCATGTCCCCGTCTTCCAGCACAAGCTCATCCGGCGGGGTGTCGCCAACGTTATACGTGGCGTAGCGGTTGTCACCGTTGAGCCGTTCGAACCGTAGCTTCTCCATTTGAGCCGTCGGCGTGAGCCCTCCGGCAAACTCGATCACGTCGGCCAGAGTTTCATCCGGAAGGATCTCGTAGGATCCGGGAACCCGAACGGCTCCGGTCAGCTGCACCACCCGGCCCGCCGGTGGTATGTGCACACGGTCTCCCGGTATCAGGAGCGGGTTCTGGTCAAGCTCTCCGCTGCGAATGTGGCGCAGCATGTCGTACTCCTGCTCGGTTCCGTTATTCTTTACTACGACACGCCGCCGGGTGCCACCGTTGACCTGACCGCCGCCCATGGCGATCACGTCGGTGATTCGCATCAGTGCATCTACCGTGTAATAACCCGGCTTGGCGACATTTCCCCACACAAAGACATCAAACTCCGCCGGGGCGGAAAGATCGAAGCTCACGTACTCGGCCAGCGCACGCTGACGTATTCTGGGGATTATCTGAGACCGCAGTTCCAGATAGCTCAGCCCTTCGGTATTCAACTGGCCGATGTAGGGTAGCTCCAGCGTGTAGTCGCGCTGGAGCACCACGGAGAACCGCTGGGTGGGTACCAGCGCGGCATCGTCGCGAAGCATGGGGTTTGCGCCAAAGTCAATGACCAGCTGGTACACGTCTCCCGGAGTCGGGAGGTAGTCGTCAAGGTGGATGACTCTTCGCACCATGCCTGAAGACGCATCTGGCGCGGTAACCAACTGGCCCATTGTGGCCGAACCGTCGCTCTGGCCGTGCAGCGAAGCCACGGATCCGACAACAAACAAGAGCGCGACAATAGCGCGCGGAGTGCGATGCATGACGCATGGTAGCGCGCCACGGCGCGCTCGGTCAACGTTCCCAGGAATGGCGTTTCCCGGTATAGTCTTGTGCCTGATGGGAACCAGCAAGACCTTTCAGTTTGGGGATTTCACCACCACGGTCCGCCAATGCGTCCGGTCCGACCTGTTCCTGGAGCTGCCGCGGGAGCGACTGTGCGTCGCGGACACCAATACCACACGTATTGCCGCCGCCGAGCCCGACCAGTTCGTGCTCGAGTCAGGTGAAGCATCAAAGAGTTGGTCTCAACTGGAGCGGATTCTGGCGGAGCTCCTCGAGCGGAACCTCCCGCGGGACGGAGCCGTGGTTGGCGTTGGTGGGGGCGTGGTGTGCGACATCGCCGCGTGTGCCGGGAGCCTGTTCCTTCGCGGGTGCACCGTCGTTCTGGTACCCACGAGCCTGCTGGCGATGGTGGACGCGGCACTTGGCGGCAAGACCGGTATCAACTTTGGCGGGTATAAGAACATGGTGGGCACGTTCTACCCAGCCGCTGAAGTCCGGATCTGCACCGAGCTGCTGCATACACTGCCGGAGCACGAGTTCAAAAGCGGCCTTGCTGAAGTCATCAAGAGCGCCATGCTTGGTGATACGGAGTTGTTCAACACGCTCGAGTTGCAGCGGCAGAGCGTCATGCGTCGGGAAGACGACGTGCTGGAGGAGATCGTCTGGCGGTCTATTATGGTGAAGGGCCGCATAGTTGAGGCGGACCTTCGTGAGACCGGCAGCCGAGCGCTCCTCAACCTTGGGCACACCTTTGCGCACGCGTTGGAGTCAGTGGACGGCTTGGGGCGCCGCAGCCACGGTGAGGCGGTGGCGTGGGGCATTGGACGCGCGCTCATGCTGGGGGTTGCGATCGGGCTCACCAACCGTGAGTACGCCCACCGGGTCACCGGGCTGCTGGCCGCCTATGGCTACCCGCTGGAGATCGACGCAGATTCCTCACAGCTTCTTGCGGCGATGCAGCGAGACAAGAAACGTCGCGATGGTGCGGTGCGGTTTGTTCTTCAGGCCGACGCGGAGAGCACCGTGCTGGAACCGGTGCCCACGGATGACGTTCGTCAGGCGCTTGAGCGGCGAGCCCTATGAGTGAGGCGGACGCGATCCTGCGGAACGAAGGCGAACCGGTCACGCAGGATCGCCTGGTTCGCGACCTGAGCCACGCGGGGGTAGAGCCGGGCATGGTCCTGCTGGTCCACACCGCACTCTCACAGCTGGGATGGGTGTGTGGAGGAGCGGTAACAGTCATCCGCGCATTGCAGACGTGCCTGCACGCGCACGGCACGCTGGTGATGCCCACCCACAGCGGCGACTGGAGCGATCCCGCGCTCTGGGAGAACCCGCCGGTCCCGGAGCGTTGGTGGGAGACAATCCGCGAGACCATGCCGGCGTTTGAGCCTGAGATGACCCCCACCCGGGGCATGGGGCGCACCGCGGAGCTCTTCCGGACGATTCCCGGCGTCCTGCGGAGTGACCACCCCCAAGTCTCCTTTGCCGCATGCGGAGATGATGCCGTGTCCCTTCTGGACGGGCATTCCCTTGAGGACGGTCTGGGAGAGCAGTCCCCGCTTGCGCGGCTGTACGAGCTGGATGCGTGGGTGCTGCTTCTGGGCGCGGGCTTTGCTAGCAACACCAGTTTCCACCTGGCCGAGTACCGAGCTGATCACCCCACGAAGCAGCGGGTGCTGTTAGGCGGACCTGTGCTGGTAGACGGCCACCGGAGATGGAAGACTTTTGGAGACATCAACTACTCCTCAAATGATTTTGACGCGATTGGACGGGCGTTTGTGCGGCATCACAAGCAGTCGGTACGGGTGGCGAAGATTGGAGCGGCCACCTGCTATCTCTTTCGCCAGCGCGAGGCGGTGGACTTTGCGGAAAAGTGGCTGCCGACGCATCGCCTGAGGGACCCGTCCGCGTAGCTGCTTCGGTAGCGCGTCACTGCGTTACAGCGCGCCGTTGAGCCGCCGGTAGGTTCGATTCACCGCTTCTACGCTTTGGTCGTCGGCGTCATCAGTCAACTCATCGGCGAGCACTTCCAGGCCGGCCAGGCTTTCTGCGGCGGCGGTATCAAGCGCGCGCTGCGTCTTGAACCAGTAGCGTCCTGCCCCATCGGTCTGGAGGGATATGAAGCCCACGTTCTTGCTGGTCTTCTTGAGCGGCGTTAGTTTGAGCAGGTCATCAAGGTGCAGACAGAGCTCTCTGCTCTGGAGCTCCACATCAAAACTGTTCTGCCGTGGGAAGTGCTGCATCATCTGATGCGGCGGATCAAT
>CAYTGY010000234.1:0-5807 GCA_964437265.1 uncultured Spirochaetaceae bacterium
ATCACCCAGCTCCGCCGGCCCGGTCCACCGGACGCGAACGCGTCGTTGCTCACCCGGGGCAAGCAGCATCTGCCGCGGATAGACCACGAAGTCACCCGACTCATCTCCCTGGACCTCAGTGCCGTCTGGTTCAATCCGTCGCGGGCGAACCGTGACCCGAACGGCAATCCGCTCTGCGGTGGTGTTGGCTACCCGAAAGACGTGCCCGGCTTCACGGCCGCTGGGCGCAAAATCCCGTGAGATGGGCTCAAAACTGAATGCCCCCGCCGTCACGGCGGAGGCACTCAGGATGAGCGCACCAAGAAACCATGCTCTCAATGCACCGGCTCCCTTACTTTGCCCGGAGAACGATTGACAACTGGTCTGAGTAGTAGCCGGCTGGATAGTCCGGTTCCTGCGAATAGTTTACCTGCAGCAGTTGTCCCGTCTGAGACGTATTCGACGCGTCCTCACCAACCTTGAGCCCCACATTCGTGATGTCCGTGTCCGTAACGCCCCCGGCGCCACCGTAGGTGACCTTGTACCCAATGGTGTCCCCGTCCGCATTGGTCAGCGTTGTACTTGCTGCTCCGGCGTTGTTGGAGAACACCCACAGCTCCCACCCTGCCGTGTTGTTCGTGGCAATGTCGATGGTCGCAATCGTCGCCGTTGTCGGGGTGGTCGCGGCTGCGGTCAGCGTGAGGTTATCCGCCGCAGTATCCGGGGTGACGGTGAGATCCAGCGAGAGCGGGACCTGTCCGCCAATATTGATGGTGTCGCCGTTCGCTGCAAAGAGCGCACCGGAGACCAGAGTGAGCATCGCCGCCATGGCGAGCATCCGTACGATTCGTGGCATAGCTGCCTCCGTCCTATTTTCTGGACATTTTGTTTTATTTGGTAGTGTATCAGATTTCGAAGATATTTTCACGCTAAATTTGTTTTTGGTTTGAATGGTCTCTTGTGACAACTGCGCGCCGGACCCGGTCCCGGTCGCCCGGCACGCAGTGACCAATTGACAGGTTTTGCCTGACATCCGGGTAGACTCGTGCAATGCTCTCCAATCTGTTTAACCTCCTCAACGCGACTCCGGGCGGCTACGTCATTGACGGTGTCATGGATGCAGCAGGGATGGGTCTCCTCCATCCGGCGATCCAGGAGATGATATTCGGCAATATGACCCCGGAACAAGTCGCCGCCGACTACGAGGCCTGGGTTGCTGCTAACGATTCGGGCAGATAGACCGTCAGAATGCAGGCACACGCGTGCCGTGGATCCGGCCACACCGGCCGGGCCCGGTTCACCGAGATCTACATGGTGATCTTCCTGGCGAACCTGCAGAAGATCTCGCCTACGGTCATCGAGGCCGCGATCATTGACGGTGCCACCGAGCGCCAGATTCTCTTCCGGGTCGTGCTGCCGCAGATGGTGAACATCGTCTTCACCACCGTGATGCGATTGGTGTTCCGCAGAATCGAGGCCCGCTATGAATGGCCACATCATGGGTCGCACCGGCAGTCTGATCGCATGGCGGGTGTTCGCATACATCTTTATGGCCTTCTTTACGGTACTGACGGTTGGACCGCTGTTCTGGCTTTTCTACACTTCGTTCAAACCGCACGCGCAGATCGTCCTGAACCAGTTTGCCCTACCAACGTCGTTCTTCTTTGAGAACTACCAGAAGCCGTGGGAAATGGGCGACTTGGGAGTGCTGATTCTGAATAGCATCTTCTACGCCGGCATCCCGACGGTGCTTACCGTGTATTTGGCACTCGCGGCAGGGTACGCCTTCGTCAAGTTCGGCTTCAAGGTTTCCAAGACGCTCTACGCGTTCTTCATCATGGGACTGCTCATCACCGCTCACTCAGTGCTCGCGCCACGGTTCGCCATGGAAACACGGATGGGCATCAATGACACCAGGCTAGGCGTGCTCTTGCCGTACATTGGGTTTGGGCTGCTGTTCGCGGCACTGGTAATCGCGACCATCCCGATGATCGTCTTCTACATCGACTTTCGCGAGCAGCTTGCGCGAGGGTCTGCCGCCGCAGCGCTGAAGGAGTAGCTCTCAGAGCGTGCGGTTCAGGTCGCTGAGCTCAATCAGCACCCGCGCCGGTGTTGCAGCAGCACGCCTCCCCCGGCTACCATCACTCACATGACCGCACTCACACCGGACCACGTCCAGTCGGTACTCGACTCCTCAAACCTAGGCCTCCGCGTGCTGCACTTCGATGACCACACCACCACGAGCGTGGACGCCGCGCGGGTAATTGGGTGTGAGCTTGGCCAGATTGCCAAGAGCATCTGCCTCATGGTGGGAGGGAACCCGGTGCTCGTGGTCGCAAGCGGCGATCAGCGTATTGCGGAGGCCAAGCTGGCCAGGCACTTCGGTATTGGACGGAAAAAGATCAAGATCGCCACCGCTGAGCAGTGCGTAGAAGTTTTCGGGTACGCCCCCGGGGGTGTGCCGCCGGTGGCCCATCGCACCCCGAAGATCCCAATCATTATCGATCAAACGCTCTCCCGGTGGCCGCGGCTGTATGCTGCCGGAGGGACCCCGCATGACGACTTCGAAGTCACGTTTGACCAGCTGCAGACGATCACCGGCGGGACGGTGCTGGACTGCGTTGTGGAGCCGCCTGCAAAGGCTGGGTAACACCGGCTGCGCAATCCGCTGTCGCGCTGGGTGTTCTGATATGGAGGACACCATGAAGAGAGTGATACTAACAACGGTCACAGTGCTGCTGCTTCCAAGCTCTGCCGCAGCAGATTCATTTCGATTCGGCACGATGGCAGGTGTGGAGATGGTCAATCAACCGACCTATGAGACGGTGCTGCAGTCGTGTGACGACGAGGCGAACGTCATTCCGGGGTTCTGCTGGGAGGTAGTGACCGGACACATCATGTACCGGCTTGAGAACAACCCACCGGCGTCCGCCGCCGCGGCGGCCGGAGACAACGCACTTGTCCCCCCCCGCGCGGTGAGATACCATCACCGCGCGCGATAGTCGGCGCAAAGGAGCGGATATGTACGTGTACAAGGTGGCGGATCGCAAAACAACTGAGCTTGCCCCGGGAATCGCCCGTGCACGAGCTGTCGGTTACGCAAGCGATTCTTGACACCGCCCTCCGCCACGCCACCCGTGAGGACGCAACACGGGTACACCGGATCCTGCTGGTGGTGAGCGAGCTCAGCGACCTGCAGCCGCTCTGGTTGCAGCGTTACTTTGACCACATTGCCGCGGGGACCGCGGCAGCGGGTGCGGAGCTTGAGGTGGAGCGCGCCGCGCCGGAGTTTGCATGCAACAACTGTTCAGCACGGTTCTACCTATCGCTTCGCGGAGTCGACCGCGTCCGCTGCCCGGAGTGCGGCGCCTCAGACTGCACGCTGCAACCGGGAACCGACTACCTGCTTGAGGAGATTGAGGTGAGCTGATGGCACAGACCCGTATTGTACGCATTAGAGAAGATATCCTGCGTGAGAACGCGGTTGACGCCGGGGAGCTGGCCGCGGCGCTTCGACGTGCCGGCATCACCGTGGTCAATGTGATGGCCTCCCCCGGCGGAGGGAAAACCACGCTCATCCTTGAAACCGTGCGCGCATTGCGGGACCGGTACCGAACCGCGGTGATCGAGGCGGACATCGACTCCACGGTTGACGCGGACACGTTCACCGCAATCGGGATACCGGCGGTGCAGATTGAAACCGGCGGCTTCTGTCATGTTGATGCCGTCATGACACGAGCGGCATTGCTGGACTTGGGCGCCGGATCAATCCCTGCGCAGATCGACCTAGTCTTCCTAGAGAATGTGGGGAACCTTATCTGTACCGCCCAGCACGAAACCGGGGCCCACCTCAACCTGGCAATCCTGAGCGTGCCTGAAGGTGACGACAAGCCGTTGAAGTACCCGCTGGTCTTCCGCGCCGCAGACGCGGTGGTGATCAGCAAGACCGACTACCTTTCCGTGGCGGAGTTCGACGTCCAAGCCGCGCGAGAACGTATCCGCGTGCTCAATCCGGATGCGCCGGTGTTCGCGCTTTCATGCACGGCCGGCGACGGCGTGCCGGAGTGGATCGAATGGCTCACCGCGCGGCTTGGAACCTAGATCTTGCGCCCCAACAGCTTTCGAACGCCAATGGGTATCAGCCCCAGCACTCCGCGACGTTCGGCGTACATCCGCAGGTACATCATGGTGTTGCTTCGCGGAGTCCGCGGTTGTCCGGCGCGCTCGGTCAGCGTAATCGCGGACTCCGGGCAGGTGGTAGCGCAGAGCCCGCAGCCGATGCACCGCGCCTCATCGATCCGCGCCAAACCGTCACTGACGGTGATTGCATCCATGGGGCAGCGCTGTACACACCGCCGGCACGCGGTACATCGAGCCGCATCCACTACGGCCTGGTAGGCGCTCGGAATTGCGTCGGCCGGCCGCGGAAGCTTGCGAGCGTTTCGCAGCACCTCACAGCAGTCGCGGCAGCAACAACAGACATACCCCGGTTCCTGCGAGTTCTGCGGCTGAAGCACGTGCCCTTCACGCTCGGCCCTATTCATGATCTCCAGCACCTCGTCGCGCGAGATCCGCCGTCCCGCGCGTAATGAGCCGCCAATTGAGAGGCAGGTCTCATGCGTGGAGCTGGTGCTGCACGCCTCCCCCTCAAGGTCTGCGCTCTGGCGGCACACACAGTTCATCACAAAGAACGGCCCGCGGTGCTTGCCGATGTAGGCACGGATGTCATGGTACGGCGCAACGGCGCGGCCGGGCGACAGGTCCGCCCGGACGGGAACCGTGCGAAGCTGTGCGGTCCTTTGTCCCACAACTGAGGAGCGGAATCCTTCATCAAGGTACTGGTGGAAGTCCGCTACGTACTGCGGGGTAAGCCTGTCCACCTGGAACTCGAACATCCCCACCACCAGCGGGGCAAGCCCGTAGGTGCGAACACGCTTCTTTCCCACGCGAGTGATCCCGCCGTTGACCGCACCCTTAATGGCAAGCGATGCGAGCATCACTCCGAGCGCTTCCTGCGACGGCACCGACGCTGCGCCTGAGCGCTCGATGCGCCGATGGATCACCTCCGCCGGCTCGCCGATCGCGCTCAAGTGCACCGCAACCGCGGCTTCCTCTTCGGTGAATAGCGCCTGCAGCAGCCTGAGCTCCACCCCGGATTCGGTCTCCGGATACGGCACCGGGAGCTCATCAATGCGCCGCGCAAGCCGGCGGTAGACGTCAGTTGCCATCAGCCTCTCCTAGGCCACCTGAGAGCCAGGTCACGAATCCGCGGAGCTCCGACGCAAGATCCGCGTATAGCGTCTGCAGCCCATCCTCGAGCGGTTGTAGCCGTTCGGCCTTGAGAGTGAATCCGTATACGTTCCGAAACAGATGCCTGAATCGCAGATACTCATCCAGACGATGGGCGAGCTCGGATGAGACAACCCGCGGCCTCACCGCGGGAAGATCGAGCTCCATGTCCTTCAGGAGCTGCCGGTGCCACTCTGAGCCGCTCGGGACACCACCGTTGAGCTCCTCCGCCACACGCCGGAATATCCGCTCCACGCCGGTGTAGAAGTCGTGAAGGATCGACCCGCGGGCTCGAAGTGAGAATGTGCTTTTATTTCGCGGCGCAGCGCCAAGCTCCTCCGTGAGTCTTTGGAGCTCGTCGAGCTCGGCCATGATCTCCGCCGCCAGGCGGCGAGCAAGAATCTCATCCGGTTTCACAACTCGACTCCTTCTTCTCGCACCCGGCTGCGGATGAGGTTGTTCGCCGATTCGAGTGGAATGAGGTCGAGCCGGAACTCGGTCATCCGCGCCGCTCGAGCGGACGCTTCAAAGAAACGCCG